>JBEBJW010000053.1:0-14156 GCA_040079715.1 Myxococcota bacterium
CCCCCACCCTGGGGGGTTCGCGGTGACGGGGGACCTGTCCGCCCCCGGGCCGTACACGCCGGTCTTGACCCAGGCGTCCGACAGCTACTGGGTCACGATGAAGGTGTACTACCCGCAGCTCGATCAGGTGGACCCGGCGCTGCTGCCGCTCCCGCTGGTGGTGATCTCGCACGGCAACGGCCACGAGTACACCTGGTACGATTACCTCGGCAATCACCTCGCCTCGCACGGCTACGTGGTGATCGCCCACCGCAACAACACCGGCCCCGGGCCGCTGACTGCCGCGACGACCACCCTCGACAACACCGACGCGTTCCTCGCCGGGCTCCCGACGATCGACGGCGGCGTGCTCGACGGGGTGGTCGACCCGCACCGGATCGTGTGGATCGGCCACTCCCGCGGCGGCGAAGGCGTCGTGATCGCGTACGATCGGCTGGTGGTCGGGACCGCGACCCCGGCGAACTTCGGGGTCGACGACGTGGTGCTGGTGTCGTCGATCGCGCCGACGGTGTTCGAGGATCCGCGCCGGACCGTCAACCCGCACGACGTCGACTACCACCTGCTCGCGGGCTCGTACGACGGCGACGTGACCGGCAGCCCGAGCAACCCGGACGTGCAGTACTTCCGGATCCTCCAGAACGCGACCGGCCTGTCGGCGGTGACCTACCTCCAGGGCGCCGACCACAACGACTTCAACTGCTGCGGTCCGAACGACGCGAACTGGGCCGCGAACAGCCCGGGGCCCGAGATCGGCCGCCAGCGCGCGCAGCAGGCGGCGAAGAGCTACTACCTCGCGCTGCTCGAGGCGGAGCTCCGGGGTCAGGACGCGCTGTGGGAATACTTCTCCCGCGCGCCGGAGCGGTTCCGCCCCGACGGGACCACGGTGGTCGTCGCGAGCCAGCTCGAGCGCGCCGACGGTGACGGGGTCACGGTGATCGACGACTTCCAGTCCGAGTCGGATCCAGCGGTGTCGTCGTCCGGGGGGACGGTGGTGGCGACGGTCCGCGGGCTGGCGGAGGGCCCGCTCGACGACGGCGACGGCCAGCTCAGCAACGATCTCGGCGACCCGTTCAACGGGATGACCCAGTCGAGCCGCGACGACAACGCCGCCCGCGGGGCCGTGTTCGAGTGGGACGAGGGCGACGACGGCCTCGTGCTCGAGTTCGCGCTGCCGGCCGGGGCGACCGATCTGCGCGGCCAGCAGTACCTGTCGTTCCGCGCCTGCCAGCAGACCCGCCACCCGAACACCCTCGCGAACATCGGCGACACCGCGTCGTTCACCGTCGCGCTGGTCGACGGCGCGGGTTCGGTCGCGATGGTCGACCACGGGGTGTACGGCGGGCTGACCGTCCCGTTCGCCCGGAACGGCGACGGGACCGGCACCGGGTGGGTGAACGAGTTCCAGACGATCCGGATCCCGATCGACGCGTTCGTCGCGGACGGTCCCCTCGATCGATCGAACGTCACCGCGGTCCGGTTCTTGTTCGGGCCGAGCTACGGATCGTCCGTCGGGCGGATCGGCCTCGACGACGTGGAACTCCTCGCGCCGGGTGCACCATGATCTCTCTGCTGCTCTCGCTCCCGTCCCCTGCGTTCGCGCAGGACGCGACGCCGATCACCGCGATCACCTGGGCCCGGCCGGTGACGCTCGCCGCGCCGATCCAGTGGTCGATGCGCGGCGATCACCCGGCGGTGACCGAGGGGGTCCTGGTCGAGCTCCGCGCCGATCCGGCGCTGCTCGTTCCGCGGCAGTCGGCCGAGCCGGTGCTGTACGCCGGCGCGATGCCGGTGATGCGGTTCAACTGGGACTACCTCGGCGGCTGCGTGGTCGCGTTCGTGCCTGGCCCGGTCGACCTCGCCGCCACCGAGCTGTACTTCGGTTCGTCCGCGCTGCCGGAGCGGGTGACCGCCGCCGACGGCGGGGCCGCGCGCGCCGCCGCCCGGGTCCGCGGGATCCGCCCCGCCCCGTCGGCCGAGCGCGCCGCGGCGCTCGCAGCCGGGGGGCCGGCCCTCGCGGCGTCCGACCTCGGCCAGGTTCACGCGGAGGCGATGGCCCGGGTCGGGGCGTGCACCGCGACGCCGTCGGACACGCAGCGCCCCGGTGTCCCCGCCCAGCGTCCGTGAGTCATAGGATCCGCGGGTGCAGTTCGACGGACTGATCGAGCGGCTGGCGCCGCGCCTCCCGGATCGCGCGTGGACCCGGATCCTCGCGTTGGCGGTGGCGGTGGGGATCGTCGGCGGGCTCGCCGCGGTCGGGTTCGAGGTCGCGATGGGCCTCGTGGGCGAGGTGGTGCTCGGGACGGCGGACCCGTCGATCGCCGAGATCCCTCCGCTCCGGGCGGCGCTCGGCGCGACGATCGCGGCGGCCCTGTGCGGGCTCGCGGCCGGATCGACCACCACCGGCAAGCCGATCGGGATCCCGGACATCGTCGAGTACGTGCGGACCGGCGAGCGCGCCCCGACCGCCCGCGACAGCGCGCCGAGCGTGGTCGCGGCCCTGCTGGCGATCGGCGGCGGCCAGAGCGCCGGCCGGGAGGGCCCGATCGTCCAGCTCGCGGGCACCGTCGCCACCGTGATCTCCGACCGGATGCAGCTCCCGCCCGGGACCGCCCGCGCGTTGACCGCCTCCGGGGCCGCCGCCGGGATCGCCGCCAGCTTCAACTCGCCGCTCGGGGGCGCGTTCTTCGCGATGGAGGTCCTGCTCGGTACGTTCGCCGTCGACACGTTCGCCCCGGTGGTCGTCGCCAGCGTCACCGGGACGGTCGTGGGCCAGCTCGTGATGGGGGACCGGCTCGCGCTGCAGCTCCCGCCGATGCGCCTCGACCCGATCGTCGGGATCGTGCTGTTCCCCGTGCTCGGGGTGGTGTGCGGCCTGGTCAGCGTCGCGCTCCGGGGCCTGCTCCGGCTTTCCGCGGCCCAGCTCGATCGGCTCCCCGGTCCGCCCGCGCTCCGCCCGGTCGCGTCCGGGGTGGCGGTCGGGCTGTTGGCGGCGGTCGGGCTGCCCCACGTGATGGGGAACGGCTACGCGCTGCTCGGCGCCGTGATCTCCGGCCGGGTGACGCTCGGGATCGGGATGCTCGCGCTGATCCTGGCCGCGAAGCTCGTGACGACGAGCCTCGCATACAGCGGCCGGTCCGGCGGCGGGATCTTCGCGCCGACGCTGTTCCTCGGCGGGATCACCGGGGAGCTCGTCGGTACCGCGTTCGCCGAGCTGGTGCCGTCGATCGCGCCCGCGCCGGGGGTGTTCGCCGCGGTCGGGATGGGGGCCGTGGCCGCAGCGGTGTCGCACGCGCCGGTGACCATGGGGTTGATGATCGCCGAGATGACCGGGAACTACGCGATCATCTTGCCGTTGCTGGTCGCGATCGCCATCGCGACCGGGATCGCGAACGCGACGGACCGCCACTCGGTGTACGTCCAGACGCTGCTCGATCGCGGGGTCCGGCTGAATCGACGGCCGGAGGCTTCGGTCCTCCGCGATCTGCGGGTCCGCGCGGTGATGGTCGACCGGGGCTACCAGACCGTCGACCCCGACGCCCCGTTCGACGTGCTGGCCCAGGTGTTCCTCGACGGCCGCGACGACGAGGTGTTCGTGGTCCGCGACGGCTACCTGGTCGGGATGGTCGAGCTGCAGGACGTGAAGGCGCTCCTCCACGATCCCGGGCGGCGCGCCGGCGTCACCGCGCGGAGCCTGGCCCGCGCGGTGTCGGTGACCCGGCCGGACGAGCCGGTGGGCGACGTGATGGAGGTGTTCTACCGGACCGGGCTCGAGGCGCTCCCGGTGCTGGACGACAGCGGGCGGATCGCCGGGATCGTGACCGAGCGGGACGTGGTCGGGGCGTTGAACCGGGAGATCCTGCGGACCGACATCGGGATCGCCCGGGTGGCGGTCGAGCGCGCCGGGTCGACCGAGCCGCCCGAGTCGTTCGAGCTGCCCGCGGGCTACCACCTCGCGACGCTCGACGTGACCGGGGCCGCCGGGAGCACGCTCCGGACGCTCGATCTGCCCGGGCGGCTCGGGGTGACGGTGCTCGCGATCGACGCGTGGGACGGGGTCCGGACGGTCCGGGTGCCGGCGTCCGCCGATCGCCCGCTCGGGCCGCGCGATCGGCTGGTGGTGATGGGGCCGCCCGAGCACCTGCCGCGGGTCGGCCGGTCGATCCCGCCCGTCGACTGACGCCGCCCCGCGCGCGGTCACCTCACGGCGTCGGCGTGCAGCCGTCGACCGTGCACGAGACGTCCCGGCGTCGTACCCCACGACCGAGAACGCGTCCGATGCCACGTCGTCCGGGACGTTGGCGTCGGGGGCGGTCCCGAGGTCCGATCACCGCGACGATGGGATCGGGGGGACGGGCTCCCCCAGCAGCTCCGCCCGGATCAGCGCGATCGGGATCGAGCCCGCCGCGAGGAACGCGTCGTGGAACGCCCGCTCGGGCGCGTCGGGGTTCTTCGCCCGCCACGCGGCGAACAGGTCGACGATCTGGGCCTTGCCCGCGAAGTAGCACACGAGCTGGGTCGGCCAGTTGATCGCGCGCAGCACGTCCTCGTCGACCTCGCCGTCCGGGCCGTACTTGTAGATCGCGGCTTGCTCGAGGGTCCACGCGCCAGTCTCGACCTTCACGTCGGTCGCGACCCGCAGGATCCGGAACCGGTACGACCGCAGGGTGTTCGCCCGGGCCGCCGGGGCGTCGCCGAGCCCGCCGTGCTGCTGGAACGCCTCCTCGGCGTACAGCCCCCACCCCTCGTTCTGGACCGGGTCCGCCAGGATCGACCGCAGCGGATCCGGGTTCGACCGCGCGATCGCGAGCTGGAGGTGGTGGCCGGGGTACCCCTCGTGGGCGGCGTACGGGCCCATCTGGTTGGTCCGGAACCGCTCGGCGGCGCGGACCTTCGCCACCCGCTCCTCCTCGGTCCACTCCGGTCGGAAGTGCTCGACGTTCCAGTAGCCGACGTTCGACGCGCCGAACGTCGGCGGGGGGTTCATGCTGCCGCCGTCGCCGGTGAGCGGGACCAGCGCGTCGGGCGTCTCGCGGGCCCGGATCGGGCCGACCGTGTCTGGGATCGAAACCCAGCCGCCGGCGATCGTCGCCGCCCGGTGCGCGTCCTCGATCGCGTCGTACATCGCCAGCAGCCGGTCGCGATCGAGCGCGGCGGCGAGCGCCCGCTGCTCGTCGGTCGGCGGGACCTGCTCGGGCGGGGGGATCGTGGCGAGCTCGGCGTCGACCGCGGCCAGCGCGGCCTCGGCCCGGGCGACCAGCGCGTCGGGGTCCCACGGGAGCAGCGCGGCCCGCTCGAGCCGCCACCGGTAGTTGTCGGCCCCGATCACGGTGAACTCGCCGGTCGGAGTGAGCGTACCGAGCCAGACCGCGTAGTCGTCGAGGGCCTTCACCGCCGCGGTCGCGTTCCGGCTGGCGGCCATCCCGGACAGCGCCCGGGCGAGCGCGATCCCGGTCTCGATGTCCCGCCGGGTCGGCTCGGCGCAGGTGGTCCGCATCTCGGCGACCATCGCGGGGACGAGCGCCAACACCTGATCCTGGAGCTCCGGCCGCTCCGGCGCGTAGCTCGCGAGGGCGATCAGATCGTTGCTGACCGGCTCGAGCCACTGACCGGGCCGGTGGGTGTAGGCCCGCTCGACCACGAGAGCCCGCCGCTGGGTCTCGGCGACCGCGTACACCCACCGCAGGTCGACCTGGGTGTGGACGTCGAGGGTCGCCCACGGGACCTTCGCGAGCTTGGCCAGCACCTTGTCGAGCCGGGCCTCGAGGACGCGCACGGATGCGGGATCGTACCGCGGCACCCGGACCGCGTCGTCGAACAGGCCGGCGTTCGCCGCGATCGACGGGTCGATCGCCGCGGCGAGGTCGACCACCTCCCGCGCCGCCTTCACGAACGCCTTCGGCCCCGGTACGTCCAGGGTGGCGATCCGCGCCGGTTCCACCGGTTCGGCCGCCTCGACGACCCCGAGCGACAACAGCAGTCCGAGCACCGGTCCCTCCAGCCGGGCCCGGTAACCTCGTCACAACGCGGCTTCGATCGCCCCGCGGAGGACCGAGTCGTCGTCCGGCGGGTTGACCCGCTCGAACACCCGCATGTCCCGGCCGATCACCGACACCGTCGGGTATCCTGCGGGGATCGGAACGGTCTTTTCCGTGTCGTTCAACACCGGGGCCGAGATCCCGAACGTGTCGGCCCACTCGTTCAGGTCGCCGGTGGTCACGTCGCCGTAGGTCAGGTTCTCCTGGAGGACCGTCAGGTACACGAACCCGTCGTCCCGGTAGTCCGACCAGACCTCCTCGGTCGACTCGCCGAGGTTCTGGCACGGCCCGCACCACATCGTGCTCACGTCGAGCAGCACCACCGAGCCGTAGAACTGCCACAGCGAGACCTCGGCGCCGAACTGATCGACCAGCCGCACGTCCGGCGCGGTCTGCCCGACCTCGAACCCGGTGCCGGCGAGCTCGGCGGGCGGGCTCGCGATGCCCCAGTCGTTGTCCGGCGCGGTCCATGGGCCGAGGGCGTCGGCGCCGTCCGAGTACAGGTGGGGGATGCACCCGCTGGCCACCACCGCGAAGCCCGTCGTCCACAGCGTCCGCATCGTCGCTCCCGTCCCTTGAATCTGCCGTCCCGCGCGGCCGGCGTCAACGTCCTCGCACCACCGTTCGGCGGGGTTACAGCGGTCGACATGTCCGACGAACAGCCGCTGACCCGCGACGCGTTGATCGCCGCGTACCACGAATCCGGGAGACCGCGCGACCGCTGGCTGGTCGGCGCGGAGTTCGAGCGCCACCTGCTCGGACCGGACGGGATGCCTCTGCCCTATCCCGGCGTCCCCGGCGTGCGGTGGCTGATGGACGAGCTCGTACCGAACGGATGGACGCCGTACCTCGAGGGCGACCACCCGATCGCGCTCACCCGCCACCAGCCGGGCGCGCTGGCGCCCGCGAGCGTCACCCTCGAGCCCGGCGGCCAGTTCGAGCTGTCCGGCGCGCCGTGGAAGACCGTCGGCGAGGTGGTCGACGAGGCGCGCGCGTTCGGGCGGGAGGTCGACGCGGCGCTCGACGGCACCGGGTTCCGCCAGGTGGCGCTCGGGTTCACGCCGTACGCGAAGATCGGCGACGTGGGCTGGGTCCCGAAGGGACGCTACTCGGTGATGCGCGAGTACCTCGCCGAGACGGGCTCGCTGTCGCACCACATGATGAAGGGCACCGCGGCGGTCCAGGCCACGTACGACTTCGGCGACGAGCGCGACTGCGCCCGGAAGGTCCGCCTGGCGATCCTCCTCGGCCCGCTGACCACCGGCACGTTCGCGAACAGCCCGTACGCCGAGGGTCGCCCGTCCGGCTACACGAGCTGGCGCGGCCAGATCTGGACCGCGACCGACCCCGCGCGCACCGGGTTCCCCGAGGCGGCCGAGCGGTTCTCGTTCGAGCGGTGGGTGGACTGGCTGCTGAGCGTCCCGATGATGTTCATCAAGGGCCCCGACGGCGGCTGGCAGTTCGCCCGGGGTCGGACGTTCGCCGACTGGATGGCGTCGACCGACGGGCACCGCCCGGACGCGGCCGCGTGGGAGCTCCACCTGACCAGCGTGTTCCCCGAGGTCCGGATCAAGCGGGCGATCGAGATCCGCGGCGCGGACTGCGTCCCGTTGCCGCTCGCCGCCGGGTTCGCCGCGCTGTGGAAGGGCCTGCTGTACGACGACACCGCCCTCGACCGCGCGACCGAGGTCGCCCAGCGGTTCGCGTCGTTCGGGACCCAGCGCGAGCGGTTCGAGGTCGCGTGTCGCCACGGGCTGGCGGGGCGGATCGGCGACCGGACGCTGGCGCAGTGGGCCGAGGAGGTGCTCGGCCACGCAGACGCCGGACTCGCGGCGATCGATCCGGGTGATCGGGTCCACCTCGGCGCCCTCCGGGCCCAGATCGCCACCGGGAAGTCCCCCGGGCAGCAGCTGCTCGAGGCGCTCGGCGACCGCCCGGATCCGGCCGACCTCGCCGAGCGGGCCCCGATGCTGGGCTGAGCATCGACGATGGTCGTCGGACCGTCTGCAACCGTGGCAGTCGGGTGACGACTGTGCAACGAACCGTCCGGTGACGGCCGACACGCGGGGTACGAGCTGGAGACCTCCTGCCATCCGCCCACGCCCGCCTCGGACCCGCTCCGAACCGTGATAGACTGTAGCTGTCTCGTCACCAGGGTGACGGTCCGGAGATGTGACTGGTGCCGCACGCGCTCACCGAGCACTCGCTGCCGGGGCTCGACGCCCACCGGCTCAAGCAGCTCGCGGCCGCCGGCCTCGCGTCGCTGGAGGACGTGGTGGGCGTGGGCCCGGAGCGCCTCGCCACCCTGACCGGGTTCGACCGCAAGACCTGCCGGGCGCTGGTCCGGGTCGCCGGCGCGGCGCTCGATCGCCAGGATCCGTCGGTGATCCCGTTCCAGCCGATCGAGGGGGACGAGCCGGGGTCGATCCGCCTCGCGCGCGGCCTCGAGACCGCCCGCCGGATCGAGGACGCGGTGTCGATGGTCCGCACCGCCCGGTCCCACGCAGGGAAGGTCCCGCTGAAGGCCGGCTGGGCCCGCTCGCACCGCCGGGCCAGGTCCCAGCTCCGCAAGCTGCTGGCGTCCCTCGAGTCGCTCCAGCGGTCGGTCCTGTCCGACGGGGTGTCGGCGATCGCCCGCGCGCACCTCGAGGCCGAGCTCGACGGGCTCGCGGCCGGCCTCCGCCCGCTGCTCGACGCGCCGATCCGCAAGCCGTCGCTGAAGCAGCTCCGGCGGATGGCCCGCGCGACCCGCGACGCGTTGGAGCAGCGCGCCCCGCGGTAGCCCGTCGCGTCAGCCGGGTCCGCTCGGGACCGGCTGGGACCGACCGTCAGAACCGGTCGTCGTCGTCGCGGAGGAACTCGAGCTCCTCCGGGGTGCTCGTGCGCTCGAGCGCGAAGTTCCGGTGGGGGTACCGACCGAACTTGTCGATCACCTCCTTGTGCCGGACCTCCCACCCGACGATCTGCCGGTAGTAGTCGGCCCGGACGAGCCCGGCCTCCTCGGCCTCCTCCGCCAGGTCGGTGTACAGCGCGAGGGCCCGCCGGTGGGTGGCGCGGTCCTCGGCGTGCATCAGCGGCAGGTACAGGAACACCCGCTCGATCAGCCGCAGCTCGCGATCGTGGGCCCGCTCGAGCGCCCGCTGCGTGACGAGGCGGGCCGGGGTGTCCCACCGGAACGCCTGGCTCGAGTCGCGGTACAGCCGCCGCGAGAGCTGATCGAGCACGATGATCTTCGCGAGCGCGCCCCGGGGGCTGTCCTCCCAGTCGTCGTGGTCGCCGCGTACGACCTCGCGGTGAACCTCGGCGAACCCGGACTTCACCTCGGCGTCGATCGTCAGATCCCGACGCCACCACCGACGCAGGTTCGCGTCCAGCTCGTCGAGGGGACGGGTGTCGTCCCAATCGCCGAACCAGAACTCGAGGACACGGTCGATGGTCATGGTCAAATCTTCCAGCCCCGGGCGTCGAGCGGGAGCGCGGCTCACTCGGCGGGGATGTGAACCGGGATCTCCGTCACGTTGTTGGAGTAATCACTCTCCGCCAGCAGGTGCGCGTAGTTCACCGTCACCCGCAGGCGGTAGTCGCCCGGGGGCACGTCGGTGATGTCGACGAACTGGCAATCGAGGTAGCTGTCGTAGGTGTCGGCGAACCCGGTGCTGATCCCCTGGAACCCGCAGTGGTACTGCCCGTCGCTCCACTGGACCCCGTCGGCCCACGGCTCGAAGTCCATCAGGCAGAACGCCTGCTTGTGCCCGGGTGCGACCACACCGCCGAGGCCGTCGAGCACCTCGTACTGGGCGTAGGTCTCGAGGTGGTAGTGGTCGTGGCACTCGCTGTACACGAACACGTCGTCCACCTCCTCCGGGCGGCCGAGGTACAGGTCACCCTCGCCGATGTTCGGGGTGGTGGTGTCGAACCGGAGCAGCCGCCGCTCGCCCGGCGCGTTGATGCAGCCCTCGACCATCTCGCACGAGTCCGGCGCGAACGTCCGCGTCTCGATGTCGATCGAGGTCGCCATCCGCCGCGGCTCGACGTACACGTCGGCCAGCAGGCAGGCCGAGGCGTCGGTCGACCACTTCGAGCCGAGCGGGCAGCAGGTGCCGTTCGTGCCCTGGAGGTCGTCCGCGCACGCGTCGAGGCACGCCGCCGGGTGGGCGACCGCGTCCGGGTGCACCTGGCACCACTGGCCGGGGGCGCAGGTGTCGCACGGGCAGGCGTTGCCGATCCCGTCGGTGTCGTCGTCGAACTGGTCGGCGTTGCTGAGCGACGGGCAGTTGTCGCACCCGTCACCGAACCCGTCGAGGTCGACGTCCGACTGGTCCGGGTTGGCGAACGCGACGCAGTTGTCGACGTTGTCGTTGATCCCGTCGACGTCCACGTCGGTCAGCGCGTCGCACGCGTCGCCGATCCCGTCGGCGTCGACGTCGAGCTGGTCCGGGTTCGCCGACGCGACGCAGTTGTCGCCCGGATCCTCGATCCCGTCGCCGTCTTCGTCGACCAGCGGGACCGACACCGGATCGTCGGGGTTCGACTGGGGGGACGAGGTGGGGTCACTGGTGGACGAACCGCCGTCGCACGCGAGGGCGAGCACCACCGGAGCGAGACGGAGCAGCGCGGAACCGGACATCAGACCCCCCCTGGACGACGCGAGACCGACCGCGACCCGTGGTTCCCGACTGGGGAGACCCGGTGGCAGGCCCGGAGCTGGAGCAGTGTACCGCACCGGTCGTCAGTCGCCGACCTCGGTCGGTCGGAGGACGGCCCGGAGCGCGAACGACGCGGGTGCGAGGGCGTCCGCCCAGCTCGGCGCCTGGCGGAGCAACAAGGCGGCGTTCGCGGTCCCCATCGGGACGAGGTCGCCGGTCAACCAGGCGACGACCTGCTCCCAGCCGGGGTTGTGGCCGATGACCAGCACGGTGTGGACCTCGGACGGGACGGCCGACACGAGCTCCCGCAGCTCCTCCGGCCCGCCGCCGTACAGCCGCGGGGACGCGACCAACGGGATCGGCCCGGTGATCCGCTCGAGCATCCGCTCCCAGGTCTCGAGCGTCCGGGCGGCGTTCGACGCGATCACCCGCTCCGGGACCCACCCGATCGTCGCGAGCTGCTCGGCGACCTTCCGCGCGTCGCGTCGCCCGCGATCGGTCAGCACCCGACCGTGATCCGACCCGGATCCGACCTCGCTGACCGCCTTCGCGTGGCGGAGCACCACCAGCCGGCGCGGGCGGTCGAGCGGGAAGCCAGCCCCGAGCGGTCGAGCGGGGGAATCTGGGCTCACGGGCGGGCCGCGAGCTCGACCGGCGCCCGACGGACCCACTGCCCGTCGACCAGCGCGATCTCCTCGGTCGGCCAGTACTGCAGGTCGAGCTTCAACGTGGCGACCATCTCGCTCCCGTCGAGCTTCTCGAGCGTCAGCCGGACCGACTCGCGGTCCCGGTTCGTCGCCACCGCGGCGAGGAACGCGTCGAGGTCGGGGGTCGGCGTGTCGTCGACCCGGACGATCCGGCGGGTCGGGCGGATCCCGTACCGCGCCGCCGGGGTGCCGAACCACAGCCAGGCGATGTACACCCCGCCGGCCGGGGTCCCCTGCTGGGCGGCGACGTCCTCGTGGGGCTCGTGCAGCACGAGGCCGGCCCACGACACGATCCGGTCCACCCCGTGACCCGGCAACGTGAACGTCGGCACCTCGATCGTGAGCTCCTGCTGGTCCCGGAGGATCGTCAGCGACAGCGTCGGCCGGACCTGCGCGACCTCGAGCTCGGCCGGGGAGGTGACGATCTGGCCGTCGATCGCGATCAGCAGGTCGGTGTCGCGCACGAGCTCGCGCGCAGGCGACAGCCCGTGTACGCCCTGGACCTCGAGGATCCGCCTGCCCTCTGGGTCGTGGGCCAGGAGCTCCCGCAGCCGCGCGTCCGACAGCCCGCGATCCCGGGCGACGGCGAGCGAGATCGGCGCGAGCTCGATCCCGAGCGTGCGGAACTCCGGGGTCTGGCCGCGGAGCACCGGCTCGAGCACCGGCATCGCGTACGCGAGCGGCAGCCCGTAGAACCCGCGGTCCCCCGACGCCTGGTCCAGGAACGACGCCCACAACGCGCGGACGTGCCCGCGGGCGTCGACCAGCACGCCGCCGTACGAGTCGACCGCGTCCTCGATCCACACGCCCTCGAGGTTCGTGTCGCGGAACCGCGGGGTCTGCGCCTGGCCGAGGATCAGCGGCTCGACGAGCTCGACCTTCGTCTTGCTCGACACGAGGTCGTGCTCGGCGTCGAGGCCGATCTGCCAGATCTTGTCGCCCTTCTCGAGCGGCCGCGGGTCGAGCGCCACCGATTCGACCGGCAGATCGCCGAGCAGCGCCGGATCGTACGCGATGATCGCCACGTTGTGCATCGGGTGCAGGTACACGAGGCGCCCGGGGACCCGCACGGTGCCGGCGAACGTCAGGGTCATGTCGCCGAGGGCGACCGGGACCGTGTCGCGGTCGACCAGTACCAGGCCGCGCTCGGCGTCGATCACCGTGCCGACGCCGACGTAGTTCAGGTCCTTCACCCCGGCGGTCGGGTACGGGATGTCGAAGTCGACCATCACCAGCGACCGGGCCACGTGGTTCGACACGCGGTCCTCCCCCGACACCGGGAGCCGATCCGCGGGTGCGGGCGGGGTGTACGCCGGAGGCGGTGGCGACGCCCGGCACGGCCACAGTCCGGTCTCGTCGTCCCGCTTGCACCGCTGCATCGGGTACCACCGGCGATCCATCACCGCGACCGTCTCGTAGCTCCGGGTGGGATCGGCGACGATCCAGAACCGGAGGCGCATCCGCTGCCCGTCCGCCTTCGCCTCGAGCTCGCGCTGCATCGCGTCGAGATCCGGGACCTCGACCCCGTCGACGTGGGTGATCACCGCGCCCTCGGGCACGTCGGCGGTCGACCAGATGTAGCCGCCGACCGCGAGGTACACCCCGCGCACCGGCAGCTGGTGGTTGTGCGCCTGCATGTACGACAGCGTGTGCAGGATCCCGCGCCCCACGTCGAGGTACTCGGCCGGGGTGATCCCGTGCAGATCCTGGACGGTGAGATCGACCTCGAACGGCACCCCTCCCCGCTCGAGCGCGAGGTGAACCGGCTGCCCGACGTGATCGTCGAGGACCGCCTCGAGCGAATCGAACTCGGTGACCACCGCGTCGCCGACCCGGACCAGGATGTCGCCCGGGTGGAGGGCGTCGGCGGCGGGGCCGAGCGGCAGCACCTGATCGACCACCAGCATCCCGAGCCCGGTGGGGACGAGCTCGCCCTTCGGGGCGGTCGCGGCGAACGCGGCTCGGGCGGCCTCCTCGGTCGACGGCTGCAGCCCCAGCCGCTCGAGCTCGTCGAACGGGGTGTGGACGAACACGGTCTGGAGCGTGCCCCGCGGGACCGGCTCGCCGAGCCGGACGAGCTCCAGCGCCCGCACCACCCGATCGAGCGGCAGGTAGAAGCTCGACGCGGACTGGGTGGCGCCCCCGGCGTTCAGCGCGACCACCCTGCCCTTCACGTCGAGCACCGGCGAGCCGGACGAGCCGCCGGACGTGTTCGACGCCGCCTGGATGTAGAACGTGTTGAAGTCGTTGTACTCGTCGTCGCCGTAGTACGGCGCGTTCCGGTCGAGCCGGGCGAGCGTGCTGTCGAGGATCGAGATCTTCTCGCCGGCGTCGTTGCCGACGACCCGGATGTCCGTCCCGACACGGGCCCCCTCAGGCGCGAGCGGCAGCGCGACCACCGGCATGTGACGGACCGCCGCGGGATCGAACCGGTACAGCCCGAAGTCGTGGACCGGGTCGCGGTAGATCGGCTCGAGCTGGACCTCCTCGTGGTCGAGGAACACCGCCTCGGCCACCACCGGCCCCGCGTGGACCATGTGCCGGTTGGTGAGGATCAACCCTCGCTCTGCATCCACCACGAACCCGGTGCCCTGCGACACCGAGGCGTCCTCGGTGTCGAAGTCGCGGACCGCGGTGACCCGCAGCGACACCACCGACTGGACCACCCGGTCGAGGGTCCGTTGCCAGGCGGGCTCGGTCTCCGCGGCAGCGGGGTGGGCGACCTCGATCGGGGCGGCCGCGGCGGTGGCACCTGTGGTCGGGGCCGA
>JBEBJW010000054.1:0-14126 GCA_040079715.1 Myxococcota bacterium
GTGCCCACACCGATCACGTAGCCCCTCCCGGCCGCCCGGCTACGCCCGAATCGAACATACCCTGGGTCGCCACGACACCCGATGGTTCGAATCTGGCTATGGTCGGGGGATGGACGAGGTCGCTGAGCAGCTGTTGCGCGCGTTGCGCGGGTCGCGCTCCCAGGTCGCGTTCTCCCGGCGCCTCGGGTACCGCAGCAACGTCGCGGCGAAGTGGGAGTCCGGTCGGAGGTTCCCGACGATCGGCGAGGTCCTGCGGGCGTGCGAGCGGTCGGGGATCGACGCGACCGCCGCGCTCGCCCGGTTCCACCCGCCGGCCGCCGTCGAGCTCGATCCCGCCGCGCCGGACGCGATGGGCCGGTGGCTCCGCGCCCTCGCCGGCTCGGCCTCGGCGGCGGACCTCGCGCGGCGATCGGGCCTGTCGCGCCACCAGGTCGGGCGGCTGCTCCGCGGCGAGGCCCACGGGCACCTGCCGGAGTGGCTGGCGGTGGTCGAGGCCGCCACCGGCAGGGTCGTCGATCTGGTGGCCGAGCTGGTCGACCTCGATCGGGTGCCGGCGCTGCACGAGGTGATCGCCCGGCGGCGCGCGACCGAGCGGTGGGTGGTGCGCCACCCGTGGGGTCCGGCGGTGCTCGCGGTGCTCGAGACCCGCCCCGGCGGCTGGCGGGTGGCCGACGCGGTCCGCGCGGTGGCCGACGGCCTCGGCCTCGACGAGGTCGCCGCCCGGTCCGAGCTCGACGCCGCCGTCGCGGCCGGGGCGATCGACGCCGGCCGGGGGACCCTCGCGGCCCGCCCGTCGGTGTCGTTGTCGGTGGCGCCCTCGCCGGACGAGCTGGCGGCGATGCGCGCCCACTGGGCGTCGGTGTCCGCGGCCCGCGCCGGCGAGCCCGCGCCGGACGATGTGCTGTCGTTCAACGTGTTCGCGGTGTCCGACGCGGATCTGGCGCGGATCCGCGACCTTCAGCGGGCGTTCTTCCGCGAGGTCCGGTCGGTCGTCGCGTCGTCGGGTCCATCCGAGACGGCCGCGGTGCTTGTCGTGCACACGTTCGCCCTGCGGACCGGCGGGCGAACGGGTACGGAGGGGGGGCCCGCGGTGTCGGGCGCGGGGTGACGGTGACGCGCGCGGTGTTCGCTCTGGTGGTGCTCGACGTGGTGCTGGTCGCGCCCGCGGCCCTCGCCCTCGGCGGGTGGACCGCGTTCGCGTTCGCCGGCGACCTCGCGATCGCCGCGACCCTCGCGGTGTTCCTGCCGCGCGGCGCGGTGTGGGCGGCCACCGCCACCTGGTGCGGGCTGTTCGCGTTCCAGTGCTCGCGGCTCGGGTCGATCCTCGCGATGGGCGAAGAGGGCCTGCTGTTCGACCTCGGGTACCTGCTCCGCCACACCCTGATCTTCGGGACCGACCTGATCGGGTGGATGGCCGTGCCGGCGATCCTCGGCGGCCTCGCGGTGGCGGTCGGGGTCGGCTGGACGGTCCACACCCTGTTCGGGCTCGTGCGGACCGAGCTCACCGGCCAGCGGCGGTGGGCGATCGCGGTGATCTGGGCGCTGGCGGCGCTCGGCCCGCTGGTCCCGGTCCACCCGCTGGTGACGTGGATCGTGCCGGTGTTGGTCGCGAACCTGCGCGACTCGGCCGCGGTGTACCGCGAGGCGGAGGCGCTGGTCGTCGAGGCGTCCCGCCCGAGCCCGGGCCCGGTCGCAGAAGGGGTCGGGCCGGACCTCCAGATCTACGTGATCGAGAGCTACGGCTCGCTGCTGTTCCGCGATCCGGCCGTGTCCGGCGGGTTCCTCCCGCACGTCGAGGCGCTCGACGCGGCGCTCGCGGCCCGCGGCTGGGCTTCGGTGTCGGCCCTCTCGAAGGCGCCGGTCAGCGGCGGCCGGAGCTGGATCGCCGACGCTTCGGTGATGCTCGGGGTCCCGGTCGCGCACGAGTCGAGCTACCAGCACCTGATGGCGCGGATCGACCGGCTGAACCACCTGCCCGGTTGGCTCCACGACCAGGGTTGGCACACGGTGCTGTGTCGCCCGAAGGACCGCGCCCGCCCAGGGGTCGAGATCGAGAACCCGCTCCGGTTCGACACCACCGTGTTCAACGCCGAGCTCGGCTACGAGGGGCCGCACTACGGGTGGGGGTGGATCCCCGACCAGTACACGCTGGGGTTCCTCCGGGAGGAGGTCCTGCCGAAGACCGCGTCCCAGCCGACGTTCATGTTCGTCCACCTCGCGTCGGCCCACGTCCCGTGGAAGGACCCGCCCCCGGTGCTGACCGACTGGCGGGGGTTCGTGAACCAGCCGCCGGCGCCCGCCCACGCCGCCGACGAGGACCGCGAGCTCGACGACGAGCTCGGGTTCACCGCCAACCGGTTCCGCCGCGGACCGAAGGGCCTCGGGCCGACGCTCCGCCGGTACATGGGGATCGGCGACCCCACCGCGGCGTACGCTGGGATGATCGCGTACGACGTCGACGTGATCCGGGACCACCTGCTCGCCTCCCCGACCGCCCGCCCGGTGGTGGTGGTGGTGATGGGCGACCACCAGCCGCCCGGGATCGCCCGTCGGAACGACTTCACCGTGCCGGTCCACGTGTTCGCGTCGGACCCGGCGCTGCTGGTGCCGCTCGACCGGTGGGGGTTCACGCCCGGCGTCGCGCTCGGGGCCGACACCCCGCCGACCCTCGGCCACCAGGATCTGTACGAGGCGCTCGCCGCCGTGGTCCAGCGCTGACGTTTACCGATCGGATCGACGCGACACCACCCAGGTGAATCCAATCGGTGGTGAACGATGGTTCGTGCACGACGATGGCGAGGCCTCGTGGCCCTCGCGGTGGCGGGGTGTGCCAGCGAGGCCGCTCCGGTCGACCCGGCGCGTCCGGTGGTGCCGGCCGATCCACCCGCGTCGGCGTCCGTCGACCCCGGGGCGCTCACGGACGCGGTGGAAGCGTGGCTGCCGGGGATCCTCGACGCCGACCCGGGCGACCTGACCCCGACGCTCGACGCCGCGGCGGCAGGGTTCGGCACCTGCGGCGTGGCGTACTTCGACCTCGACGGCGCGATCTATCGGATCTGGTCCGGTGACGTCACCTGCGAGCACGGCTCGATCACCGGGTTCGCCCAGGAGACGTCGGTGCCGATTGCAGAGCTGTACGACGATCCGACCCTCCAGGGGACCTACGCGTTCGGGTATTGGCTGGCGAACGTGGAGACCGACGAGATCCACCTGTGGGGCGACGCGTACTGGGTGGTTCAGGACGCGCTCGCGGCGGACGGGACGGCGTCGCGGGGCGTGTACCTCGAGGGCGACCTGTTCGTCGACGAGGACCACGCGCCGAGCTGGTTCGTCGACGGGTCGGCGCCCCAGTTGAACTTCGGGTGGTCCGTCGCCCCCGACGGGTCCGTGTCCACCGCGATCGCGTACGCGTCGAGCCCGGTCGACGACCCTGCGGTCGACGCGATCAGCGCCCTCGACCTGTCGGTGACGTCGGCGTGCGACGCGGTGAGCGGGACGGTGTCGGCCCACGTCCGGAACGGAGGGTGGATCGACCTGACGTTGACCACGATCGACGACGGTTGCACCGCGTGCGGTGACGCGGTCGCCGACGGCGGGACCGGGCTCGGCACGATCTGTGTGGCGCTCGACGCGCTGGTGGAGGACCGATGACCCGTCGGGTGATGGTGCTGGCGACCCTCGTCGGGTGCGCCACCGACGCCGAGACGCCAGTCGCCGCCGACGCGGACTGGCTGGTCCGGGCGAGCCTCGATCTCCGGGGAGTGCGGCCGAGCCTGGCCGAGCTGGACCGGATCGCGGCCGATCCGACCGCGTCCGACGCGCTGCTCGACGACTGGCTCGCGGACATGCGGTTCGAGCTGCGGGTCCGCGACCTGTTCGCCCGGGTGTGGCGGACCCGGGTCGACGACTTCGACCAGGGGTTCTTCGACTCCGGGTTCGACCTCCCGGACACCGCGGCGTTCCGCGAGGCGGTCGGCGACGAGCCGCTGGTGGTGATCGGCCGGGTGGCGGCGCTCGATTTGCCGTACACCGAGATCGTCACCTCGCCGGTGACCTGGGCGTCCGCTCCGCTGGCCAAGGCGTTCCCGGTGACCTATCCGGAGGGCGCGACCGGCTGGCAGGAGGTCGTGTACACCGACGGACGCCAGATGGCCGGCGTCCTGTCGACCAACGGGACCTGGTGGCGGTACCAGTCGACCCCGCAGAACTACAACCGGGGCCGGGCGAACGCGCTGTCGCGGATCCTGCTGTGCAGCGACTTCGCGGCGCGGCCCGTGTCGTTCTCCCGGACCGAGGCGGCGACCACCGCTACCGGCGGCGCCGTCGACGAGGCGGCCGTCGACCGCACCGCGACCGACCCGACCTGCCTGTCGTGCCACGCGGGCCTCGACCCGCTCGGCAGCTTCCTGTACGGGTTCCGGTCGTTCGAGGGCTACTCCCCGAGCCCGACCTACGCCTTGGAGGACGAGCGGGCGTGGATCGGCACCACCGGTGTGCCCCCGTCGTACTTCGGCGCCCCGGCGTCGGACCTGCGGGACCTCGGGGTCGCGATCGCCAACGATCCACGGTTCGTCGACTGCGCGGTCCAGACCGTGTACACCGGCCTGTACGAGGTCGACGTCGCCGCGGTCGACCCGGCCACGCTCGACCGCCACCGGGACGCGTTCCTCGCCGACGGCGCTCGGCTGAAGGCGCTGTACCGGTCGATCGTCACCGACCCGGCCTACGCGGGCGCTCCGCGTCGGTTGCTCCCGGTCGAGTCGCTGGCGGCCGCCGTCACCGATGTCACCGCGTACCGGTGGGAGCTCGACGGCCTGCGGACCCTCGGCGGCGGCGTCGACGGGCGCGTCGTGACCCGCCCGGCCTCTGCACCCAGCCCGACCACGGTGCTGGTCCAGCAGCGGCTGGCCGAGCTCGCCGCCCCGTACGCGGTCCTCCACGACGCCGAGCGCCCCGCCGCGGACCAGCTGTTCGCCGGGCTGACGTTCGAGGAAGACGTCGACCGCGACCGCGCGGTGTTCGACGCTACGCTGACCCGGCTCGTCCGGCGGGCGCTCGGCCGGTCCCCCCACGCGGGCGAGCTCGACGGGCTGCGCGCGCTGTGGTCCGACGCCGAGGCCCTCACCGACCCCCAGAACGCGTGGGCTGCGGTGCTCACCGTGCTGCTCCGCGATCCCGAGTTCGTCCTGTACTGACCCGACGCGCTCGGGGCCGGCCGCCAGCGGCGCGGACCCCGACGCACACTCCGGAGCGTCCGATGCCCACGATGTCCCGCAGGCTGCTGATGAAGACGATGGTGACCGGGCTCGCGGGCCTCACCGCCGGGGCGGGTCCGACGGCGCTCGCCGCCGCTGGCCGGTCGCGTCGGGTGATCTTCGTGTTCGCCAACGGCGGGTGGGACCCGCTGGCGGTGTTCGCTCCGATCTTCGGGAGCCCGTACGTGGACGCGAACGACGGCGAGCGCGCCACTTCGGGTGGCCTGTCGTACGTCGACCACCCGGAGCGGCCGTCGGTGCGGGCGTTCTTCGAGCGGTGGCACGCGTCGACCGCGATCGTGAACGGGATCAGCGTCCCGTCGCTGTCACACGAGGTGTGCACCCGCCTCGTGTGGACCGGACAGTCCGGTGAGGGACGTCCGGACTGGCCGTCGACGGTGGGCGCCGCCGCGGCCGGGAGGTACACCCTGCCTGGCTTGGTGCTGTCCGGCCCGTCGTTCCCCGACCGGTACGGGGTGTACTCGGCCCGCGCCGGCGCCAACGGGCAGCTCGCGGACCTGATCGACGGGTCGATCCTGTACGTCCGCGACGTGGCCGACACCCCGCTGCCGGTGCCGCTCCGGGGCCTGGTGTCCGACGCGGTGGAGGCGCGGGCGGCGGCGTTCGCGGCCACCGACCCGTCGGCCGACGCGGTGGCCGACGCGTACACCCTCGCGCTCGACCGCGCGCGCGGGCTGACCGACGCCCCCGACCCGCTCGACCTGCGGTCCGCGATCGACTTCGCGTCGAGCACCGCCCTCGCGGTGGACGCGCTGGACCGCGGGATCAGCCGGGCGGTGACGCTCGAGGCGGACGGGGTGTGGGACAGCCACTCGGCCAACGACGCCACCCAGAGCTTCCAGTTCGAGGGGCTGTTCGCCGGGCTCCTCGCGCTGCTCGATCAGCTCGCGGCGACCCCCAGCGGCGCCGGCACCCTGCTCGACGACACCGCGGTGGTGGTGCTGTCCGAGATGGGCCGGACGCCGCTGCGGAACAGCGCGGAGGGCCGCGACCACTGGCCGTACACCAGCGCGATGCTCGTCGGCGGCGGGGTGCGCGGGGACCAGGTGGTGTCCGGGTTCGACGACCGGTACTTCCCGCTCGGGTACGACGCGGCGACCGGGGCCACCGCGGCGGGCGGCGAGCCGCTCGCGACCGAGCACCTCGGGGCGACCCTGCTCGCGCTGTGCGACATCGATCCGGCCGAGCACCTCCCGACCGAGATCTCTCCGATCGCAGCGGTGCTCGCGTGATCCGATCGCTCGGGCTGGGCTGGCTGGCGGTCGGCTGTGCCACCGGCTGTGCCATCGAGCCGGCGCCACCGTGCGACGTCGGGTGGGACGACGTTGGCCGCGGGTTCACCCTCGAGTACTGCGACGCGTGCCACGCCGCGACCGCCACCGACCGCCACGGAGCCCCCGCGTCGGTCACCTTCGACACCGAGGCCGAGGCCGAGGCCTTCGCGGACCGGATCGCCGCCCGGGTCGACGCCGGCGACATGCCCCCGGGCGGCGGGGTGTCCGACGACGACCTCGACGCGCTGGCGGCGTGGCTCGACTGCGTCGCGGCGGACTGAGGTCACTGGGGTCATTGGGGTCACTGGGCCCGCCCGGTCCACAGGGCGGCGAACGCCGCTCGGGCGAACCACCCCCAATGCGGCAGCCCGAGCACGAGGCGGACGAGCTCGCCGACGGTGGCGCGCTCGTCGAGGAACCGCAGGACCCGATCGATCGGGTTCCGGGTGAACAACGCGACGAACACCTCCGCCGCGTCCGGCCCGCGGCGGGCCACCAGCCGGAGCAGGACCGCGTCGAGGGCGCGCCAGGACCAGGCGCGGGGCGTGGACGGCGCGAATGGGTCCCCCGCGGTCCGGAGGTGGTCCGCGACCCGGTCGGCGTCGGCGAGCATCCGGGTCAGCGCGTACCCGGTCGACGGCTTGAGCAGCCCGCCCGCGACCCCGATCCGGAGGGTGTGGGGACCGGCGCGGCGCTCGATCCGCCGCGCGTCCATCGGGGTGACCCCGCGCTCCTCGCCGGTGACCCGCCACCGCGGCACGCCGAGCGCCTCGAGGTACTGGTCGACCGCGACCGGGCGCGGGTCCGGCGCGAAGTTCACCCCGGTGACCAGCGCCCGGCGCGCCGAAGTCGGCAGGACGTGGAAGAACCGCACCCCGCCGGGCTCCTGCGCGGCGCGGAAGTCCATCAGCGTCGCGACCGTCGGGTCGAACCGGTCGTCGTCGGTCTCGACCCACCACCCGACGAACGACTGGAGGAGTCGTCCGGCGGACGGCGGCGGCAGCTCGCGGCGGGCGTCGTACACCCACCGCGCGGGGTAGCGCGCCCCGTCGACCTCGATCGCCGCCCCCTCCGGTCCGTCGACCACCGCGGTGACCTCGCCGTCGACCACCCGACCGCCCGCCGCGACCACCTCGGCCCGAGCCCGTGCCCGGAGCGTGTCCGCGCGGACGATCCCGTAGGTCGAGTCCCCGAGGGCGACGGTGCGGTCGACCCCGGCGCCGACCACCCGTAGCGCCGACCACCGGTGGACGATCGCGTCGTCGAGCGGGGTCGGGCCGTCGGTCCAGAACGCCAGCGTGCGCGGGTCGCGGCCGGGTCGGTCGACCAGCAGCACCGAGCCGAGGCCGTCGCGGACCACCCGCCGCGCGAGCAGGCACGCCGCGATCCCCGCCCCGGCGAACCCGTGGTCCCAGGTCAATCGGGCCGGATCGGGACCCGCCACACCGCGGCTCGCCCCGCCCACGCCGCCGCCGGGCCGGTCACCCCGTCCGGTGGCAGGTCCCGACCGAGCCAATACAGGTCCGGGCCGACCACCGCAGCGGTCGTGACCCCGGCGACCGCGGGGTTCTCCTGCTCGAGGACCTCGATCCGGGTCACCGCCGTCTCGGTCGGGTCGAGGTCGAGCCGCACCACCCGCCAGCGGCCGGCGCCGATCTCGACCCCGACCAGGGCGTGGTCGACGTGGTACAGCCCGTCGAACCCGTGGACCGTGCTCCCCGGAGGCGCGGCGAGCCAGGTGCGGGCGCGGGTGGCGAGGTCGATCCGGGCGATCCCGCGGCCGTCGGCCGACACGAACAGCACGCCGGGGTCGGCGCCGAGGGCGATCCCGTTCGAGTCGTGGATCGGCGGCTGGACACCGAGCACGGTCGCGGCGTCGTCTCCGGGGCGGACCACGTGCACGTCGACGCCCGACAGGTACACCGCGCCGTCGGGCGCCACCGCGAGGTCGTTGAACCCGAAGCCGCCCCCACCCGGCGCCCGCCGGTGGACCTCGCGGATCGAGCCGGTCGCGAGGTCGAGCCCGATCAGGGCGCTGACGCCGGGTTGGCCGTCGACCCAGTCGCGGTGCAGGTCGGTCGCGGTGCCGATCGCCCACAGCCGGCCGCGCGGCGCGTCGACCGCGAGGCCGACCGCCGACACCGGCACCCCGTCGACCGCGAGGGTCGCGAACGGGCGGGCGACGCCGTCGGTGACCGCGAACACCTCGCCGGTCGCCATGCTGCCGACGAAGAACCGCCCGGTGCCAGCGGGAGCGTCGGCATCGTGGGCGATCCCCTCCGGCGCGAGGTCGGCGCGGTCGGTCACCGCGAACGCGCGGACGCTGCGCGACACCGGCGAGAACAACGCGTCGAACGCGACGATCAGCGCCTCGAACTCCGGATCGCCCCGGAGGCTCGCGAAGTCCGGGTCCGCCGCCGCGCCGAAGTCGATCCCACGGGCGAGCAGTCCCCGGAGCTCGGCCAGCGCGCCGTCGCGGTCCCCCGCCTGCGCCAGCCCGCACGCGAGGTTGTACCGATCGCGGTCGCTGCCCGGATCGGCGTCGACCACCGCCCGCTGGGCGGCGACGAACGCCGGCCAGTCCTGGCGTCGATACGCGTCGGCCGCCCGGTCGGCGAGGCTGTTGGGGTCGGGGCCTGCGGGGTCGGAGGCGGGCGCCGGCGCCACCGCTGGCACCGGACGCTCGCCGGGCGAGCCCGTCGGTTCGAGCCGGTTCGCTGTCGCGCAGGACCACAACAGAGCGAGCATCGCGCTCCGTAACGCGCCCGTGAACCCGTTCACAGCGGCTGCCGGGTACGGTCGTGGGCGAAGGAGGCGCGAATGGTCAGGACGATGCTGGTGTTCGGGTGGATGCTCCCGGGGTGCTCGATCGCCGTGGGGACGAGCGACGTGGATGGCACCGCGAGCGACACCGAGACCGACGCGGACAGCGACAGCGACAGCGACAGCGACGCGGACAGCGACAGCGACGCCGACAGCGACAGCGACGCCGACACCGACGTCGCCGACGGCTGCTCGGTGTCGATGCCCGGATCGGCCGCCGTGTACCACGGGTTCGGCGGCGCGGTCACGGACGGCGAATACGGCTGGGTCTGCGCCGGCGCGGACCTGTCGGTCACCGGGGACGGCGGGGTGTACGTGGTCGAGGACGGCGCCTCGCTCAACCTGTCCGGGTCGCAGGTGACCGTGTACGCGCTCGACGGGGCCGAGGTGTTCGTCAGCGGAGGCGGGAACACGGTGATCTCGGAGCCCGGCGCGTCGGTCGACGCGAACCCGAGCACCGACGTGGTGGAGTGCGACGCGCTCGACGTGGGCGCCTCGGGCTGCTGACCTGTGAACCCGTTCACGAACGGCCTCGGTTACGGTCGAACGACCGGGATCCTCCCGGGAGATGGAGGCACGATGTCGTCGATGATCCTGTGGGTGCTCGCGCAGTCCGCGTCGGCGGGCGAGGCGTTCGTGGTCGACGGGGCGGGGGGCACGCTGACCCACGCCTGCGCGGCGGGTGAGGCGGTCACGATCACCGGCTCGATGAACAAGATCACGTTGACCGGAGACTGCGGCGCGCTGAACCTCACCGGCAGCAACAACGAGGTCCACGCGGACGGGCTGTCGAACGTGCTGGTCACCGGCGCGGTCAACAAGGTGTGGTGGGCGCGGAACCTGTCGGGCCAGAAGAAGCTGCCGGTCTCGATCACCGGCATCGGCAACGCGGTCCGTCGGGCAGAGTGAGCGGCCTGCCCGGCCTGGTCGAGCCCGTCGCTCGGTGATCGCTCCCTCTCCGAGCGGCGAGCCCGGCCTGGTTGGTCGAGCCCGTCGCTCGGTGATCGCGCCCTCCTCGAGCGGCGCGCCAGGCGTGGTCGAGCCCGTCGTTCGGTAATCGCTCCCTCCCTCCGGTCGGTGCGTTAGAAGCCGCGACCACGGGGGGCCCGATGTTCTGGATGATGGCGTGCCGGTCGCTGCCGCTGGATCCGCCGGCCGACGGGGTGTTCCTGGTGTACGACCCCGTCGCCGGCGCGATCCCGGCGCCGAATGACCTCGTGCGCGACCCGATCGCCGGCCGGCTCGCCCTGCCGATCGACCCGTCGCTCGGACCGGCCGAGGCCGAGCTCCGCGGGCTGCTGAACACCCAGGACGGCTGGTCGACCACCGCTCCGATCGGGTTCGCGGTCAGCGCGCCGCTCGATTTGGGCACGATCGACGCGGTGTCGGTGCTCCGGTGGGACGACGGGCGGCTCGTCGCAGTCGACGGGCTCGCCCCGGTGGTCGCCGAAGACGGTCGTTCCGTGGCGATCGCGCCGCCGCTCGTCGGCTGGGACCGCGGCGGGACCTACCTCGTGGCGGTCCGCGGGGGGGACGACGGGCTGCGCGCCGACGACGGGAGGCCGGTCGGTCCGGACGCGGCGTACGTGCTGCTGAACGCGCCGGACACCCTCCTCGGCCACGACCACGCCGTCCCCGGGGCCACCGCGGCCGAGCGGGCGGCGGCGATCGCCCAGCTCGAGGCGCACCGGACCGTGCTCGCCCCGCTGCTCGATCGGCTCGAGGCCGACGGCACCCCGCGGGCGACCCTCGCCGGCGCGTTCCTGTTCACCGTGACCGGGCGGCCCGAGCTCGCGATGGACCCGGCGAGCCAGCGGATGCCGCTGCCGTTCGATCTGCTGATCGACCCGGTCACCGGCCTCGTCGCGCTGCCCCCGGCCCCCGACGACGACGCGCTCACCACCAAGGCCAAGGCGGTGTTGAACACCTACCGCGGGTTCTCGCTGACCGGGGACCTCGGGTTCCAGGCGACCGCCCCGTTGGACGTGGCGACGGTCGGGGTCGACACGGTCGAGCTGTGGTCGCTCGGCGGTGACGCGCCGACGAAGCAGGACGCGTCGGTCACGGTGTGGAACGACGCCGGCCCGTGCGCGCCGCGCGCCGACGACTGCCGGTACGTGGTGGTGGACCCGGCGCAGGTCCCGCTGGATCCGGGCGGCTCGTACGCGGTGGTCGTCCGGGACGGGGTCACCGGGGTCGACGGGGCGCCGCTCGCGCCGATGGGGATCGGGGCGCTGCTCCGGCTCGGGTCGCCGGTCGCGGTCGGCGGGGCGAGCCAGGTACTCGCCGCGACCGACGCGGACGCGGTGCGGGTCGAGGGGGTGCGGACCACGGTGGCGCCCCTGCTCGACGCGATCGGGCGGGACGGGATCGTCGCCGCGTGGCCGTTCCGGACGATCGACCCGCTGCCGGACCTGACCGCGCTGGTCGGGATCCCGGACCAGATGGCGTACGACGCCACCCCGACCGTGCTCGACCAGAAGCCGCTCGCTCAGTTCTTCGGGGACGACGCGCTCGGTTGGCTGTTCCCGCCGGACGACAACCTCGTGTGGCCGCTGTACTACTACGACGACGTGCGGGTCCCCGACCTGCCGGCGGACTACGGGACCCGGGCGTTCGAGGGGACGATCCCGGCCCCGCAGTTCCTCGATCCGGTCACCCGGGCGTGGGTCGCGGACCCGACGATGACCGACATCCACTTCGTCGCGACCGTCCCGACGCAGATCCCGGCCGATCAGCCCGTCCCGGTCGTGATCTTCACCCACGGGGTGATCGCGGACCGGCGGTGGCTGGTCACCGTGGCGAGCGAGTTCTCGAAGCGTGGGTTCGCCGCGGTCAGCATCGACCTGCCGTACCACGGCGAGCGCACCACCTGCGTCGACGCGAGCCTCGCCGCCCTGCCGAACTTCATCCCGCCGGCGCTGCGCGACGAGGCCCAGGACCTCGTCGGGCCGAGCGCGAACGTCACCGACGACCTGATCTCGCTGTACCCGTGCGCGTCCGGGGCCGACGCGTCGTGCAGCCGGGACGGCCGGTGCCTCGACCGGAACGGGGACCCCGAGCCGTTCGCGCACTTCCCGCCGGACCCGCCGTTGGTCGACATCCTCCCCGCCGCCGGCGCGGCGATGCTGTACGTCGACGACCTGCCGTACATCCCCGCCCACCTCGATCAGGCGCTGGTCGATCTCGCGGCCCTCCGGTACTCGCTCCAGACCGCCGACTGGGCCACCGCCCTCGGCCACGAGATCCAGACCGACCGGTTCCACTACGCCGGCCACTCGCTCGGCTCGATCCTCGGCGCGGTGTACGCCGCGGTCGACCCGACGATCGACCGGGCGGTGCTGAACGTCCCGGCGGCCGATCTGGTCGAGGTGTTCGTCAACAGCACCCAGTTCAGCCCGCAGCTCGAGGTGTTCTTCGACGAGCTCGGGGTCGCCGACGGCTCGTACGAGCGGCACGAGCTGCTGAACGCGGCCCGGTGGCTGTCGGACGCGGCGGACCCGATCGCGGTCGGCCACGTGTGGAAGGACGAGCGCCGCCGGCTGTCCGGGCTGATCCAGATCGACCGGGTCGACCACGACGGGACCGCCACCAGCGGCGACCTCGTGATCCCGAACTTCACGACCGATCGGCTCGCCGACGTGACCGGGCTGCCGGTGAAGGAGTACGGCTCGATCCTCCACGTGGACCTGCTGATGCCGACCGACATCGGCGACGCGATGCTGATCGACATGGCCGCGTTCCTGGCCGGGGAGGAGCGATGATCGCGCTCGGGTGGGCGTCGGCCGCGATCGCCGGCGGGTTCGAGGTCGCGCAGCAGTCGGCGGTCGCCGGGGGGACCGGGCACGCGTCCACCGCCCGCGACGACGACGCCGGCGCCGCGTGGTTCGTCCCGGCGGCGCTCGCCGACGACGACGGGCTGCGGATCGCGGTCGGTGCTGCGGTCGCGTCGTCGACGATCCGGGCCGCCGCGACCGACGACGCCGGGTGGGACCTGCGGTCGGACAACCCGCTCGGCACCCCGCCGCACCTGTACGCGAGCTGGGCCGGGCACCACGTGCTGGTCGGGGTCGCGGCGAACGCGCCGTTCGCCGGCGGGGTCCGGTGGCCGGCCGACAGCCCGCTCCGGTTCGACGACCTCGAGACCACGCCCACGTTCTTCCGGATCGCGCCGTTCCTCGGCGCCGGGTTCGGCCCGGTGCGGATCGCGGCCGGTCCCCACGTCGACGTGGGCTCGTTGTTCGTCCACCAGGCGACCGACCACGTCACCGAGGAGGGCGACGCGCAGATCCTGCTCCGCGGCTCGGGGATCGGGGCGGACCTGTCGGTGTTCGTGCACGCCGGGCCGGCGTCGATCGGGCTGTCGTACAAGTCGCGGACCACCCTGCCGCTGTCCGGCGAGGCCGACTTCGACGTGCCGGTCGCGTTCGCCCACCAGCTCCCGGACCAGACCGTGTCGAGCCGGTGGACCCTGCCGGACCGGCTCGCGCTCGGCGAGGTGCTCGCGGTCGGGCCGGTCGACGTCCTGTTCGACCAGGTCCTCACCGTGTGGTCGGTCAACGACGCGCTGACGATCGACTTCGCTGACCCGGTCACCGCCGACGTGACCCAGCAGAACCAATGGCAGGACGCGCTCGCGCTCCGGCTCGGCGCCGAGCTCGGGGTGGCGGGGATCGCGACGGTCCGGGCCGGCGGGTACGTCGACGGGCTCGGGCTCGACGGGCGGGGACCGGCGATCGTCCCGGCCGAGACG
>JBEBJW010000055.1:0-14059 GCA_040079715.1 Myxococcota bacterium
GCCGTTCTTCGCGGGGTACCGCCCGCAGTTCTACTTCCGGACGACCGACGTGACGGGGTCGATCACGCTCCCCGAAGGCGTCGAGATGGTGATGCCGGGCGACCGGGTGACCGTCGAGGTCGAGTTGATCATGCCGATCGCGATGGAGGAGAAGCTCCGGTTCGCGATCCGTGAGGGTGGCCGGACCGTTGGGGCCGGTGTCGTCGCCAAGATCATCGAGTAAACGGAGCAACGATGCCCGCCGGCAACAAGATTCGAATCCGCCTCAAGGCGTACGACCACAAGCTGCTCGACAAGAGCGCCCGCGAGATCGTCGAGACCGCGAAGCGTACGGGCGTCGACATTCGCGGGCCGTTCCCGCTGCCGACCACCGTCAATCGGTGGACCGTCCTTCGCAGCCCGCACATCGACAAGAAGTCGCGCGAGCAGTTCGAGCGGCGGACCCATCACCGGTTGCTCGACATCCTCGAGCCCACCCAGGCCACGGTCGACGCGCTCATGAAGCTCGACCTGTCCGCCGGGGTTCACGTGGAGATCAAGCTGTCGTAGCCGCCGGCTACGACCGCTCGGGAATCACCATGAAGATCGACGTTTTCAATACGAACCACGACAAGGTGGGAGACTTCGACCTCGACGACGCCGTGTTCGGCGCCGAGGTCAAGGATCACCTCCTGTATGCGGTGGTCCGCTATCAGCGGGCCAAGGCCCGTGCGGGCACGCACAAGACGAAGCAGCGGGCCGAGGTCCGCGGCGGCGGTCGGAAGCCGTGGCGCCAGAAGGGCACCGGCCGCGCGCGCCAGGGCTCGACCCGCGCTCCGCACTGGAAGGGCGGCGGAGTGGTGTTCGGGCCGGTGGTCCGCAGCCACGCGTTCAAGCTGAACAAGAAGGTGCGTCAGATCGCGCTCCGCAGCGCGCTGTCGCGTCGGATCCAGGAGAACGCGGTCGTGATCCTCGACGCGTTCGAGCTCGACGCGCCGAAGACCAAGCAGGTCGCTGCGTTCATGAGCCGGTTCGAGATGGCGGACATGCTGCTGGTGGCGCCGCGCAACGACACGCTCGAGCGGTCGGCGCGCAACCTCCAGTCGGTGACGCTGCTCCCGCCGGAGGGTCTCAACGTGTACGACGTGCTGCGGCGCCGGCACCTCGTGCTGACCCGCGCGGCCGTCGACGCTGTCACCACGCGGCTTCGGGCCGAGTGAGGAACCGATGTCGCACAAGGATACCCTGGTCCGCCCGCTGGTGACCGAGAAGACGACCAACTACCTCGGCAACGACCGGACGTTCGCGTTCGCGGTCGCGCTGGATGCCACGAAGCCCCAGATCCGCAAGGCGGTCGAGGCTCACTACGGCGTTCGGGTCGAGGGGGTCCGCACCTCGGTGGTCCGCGGCAAGACGAAGCGGTTCGGCCGGTTCTACGGGAAGCGGAAGAACTGGAAGAAGGCGTTCGTGACCCTGTCCGAGGGTCACACGCTGAACCTGTTCGAGTGAGTGGGGACGACCGATGAGCGTCAAGAAGTTCAAACCGACCTCGGCCGCGCGCCGGTTCATGACGGTGTCGTCCTTCTCGGAGGTCACCCGCAACGAGCCCGAGCGTTCGCTGCTCACGCCCCTGCCGTCCAAGGCGGGGCGCAACAACACGGGCCGGATCACGGTCCGGCACCAGGGCTCGGGCCACAAGCGGAAGTATCGGCTGATCGACTTCCGGCGCGACAAGTGGGACATCCCCGGTCGGGTGGCCCACATCGAGTACGACCCGAACCGGACCGCGCGGATCGCGCTGATCCACTTCCGGGACGGCGAGAAGCGGTACATCCTGCACCCGGTCGGTCTGTCGGTCGGTGACGTGATCGTCACCTCGAACACCGCGGACATCCGGCCTGGGAACTGCATGGAGCTCCACGCGGTCCCGCTCGGGACGTTCGTCCACAACGTCGAGCTCCAGAGCGGACGCGGTGGGCAGATGTGTCGGTCGGCCGGGTCGTACGCCCAGGTGATGGCGAAGGAGGGCGGGTACGTCCTGCTCCGCCTCCCGTCGGGCGAGCTCCGCAACGTCTGGGGAAAGAACCGCGGCACGATCGGGCAGGTCGGCAACCTCGAGCACGAGAACGTCGTGATCGGGAAGGCCGGTCGGTCCCGGTGGCTCGGCAAGCGCCCGTCCGTCCGCGGCGTGGCGATGAACCCGGTCGATCACCCGCACGGCGGCGGTGAAGGCAAGGCCAAGGGTGGCCACCCGGTCACCCCGTGGGGCCTCCCGACCAAGGGAGCCCGGACCCGTGACAACAAGAAGTCGTCGTCCCGCTTCATCGTGAAGCGCCGGTACGCGAAGTAGGACCCAGACCATGGCACGTTCCGTCAGGAAGGGCCCGTTCGTCGACGGGCATCTCGTGAAGAAGGTCCGCACTGCGCGGGACACCGGCAGCAACAGGCCGATCAAGACCTGGAGCCGGCGGTCGACGATCATCCCCGAGATGATCGGTCTCACCTTCGCCGTGCACAACGGCAAGCAGTTCATCTCGGTCTACGTGTCCGAGCAGATGATCGGGCACAAGCTCGGCGAGTTCGCCGCCACGCGGACGTTCCGGGGTCATGCGGCCGACCGCAAGGCCAAGGTCAAGTAGGGAGGCGGCGATGAAGAGCACGGCCACCGTTCGATACGTCAGGGTGTCCGCCCGAAAGGCGCGGCTCGTCGCTGACTTGATCCGCGGCAAGGATGTCTCCGAAGTGATCGAGATGCTCCAGTTCGTGGAGAAGAAGACCGCGCCGGTGCTCCGCAAGCTGGTGGAGTCGGCGGTCGCGAACGCCGAGCAGGCTTCGCGGCGCGGGTCCGAGGACCTCGACATCGACACCCTGTTCGTCGAGACGATCACGGTCGACCAGGGCCCCACGCTCCGCCGGTTCCGGCCGCGGGCGCAGGGTCGGGCGACCAAGATCCTCAAGAAGACGAGCCACATCACCGTCCAGCTGGCGACCAGGTAGGGCACATGGGTCAGAAGGTTCATCCGATCGGGTTCCGCGTCGGCATCACCACCGGCTGGGACTCCAAGTGGTACGCCGACAAGGACTACGGACGGTTCGTCGAGGAAGACCTCCGAATCCGCGCCCACGTCAAGGACAAGCTCGCTTCGGCGGGCGTGTCCCGGGTCCTGATCGAGCGGGCCGCGAACAAGGCCAAGGTGTACATCCACGCGGCCAAGCCGGGGATCATCCTCGGGAAGCGCGCCACGGGTCTCGACGGCCTCCGCGCGGAGCTCCAGAAGCTGACGAGCACCGAGGTGTTCGTCCACATCATGGAAGTCCGCAAGGTGGAGACCGAGGCAGTCCTGGTCGCCGAGAACATCGCCCAGCAGCTGGTGAAGCGCGTGAGCTTCCGGCGAGCGATGAAGAAGGCGATCACCCAGGCCCGGCGGGCCGGGGCGAAGGGCATCAAGGTGATGTGTGCCGGTCGGCTCGGCGGCGCGGAGATGTCGCGCACCGAGTGGTACCGCGAGGGCCGCGTCCCGCTGCACATGCTGCGGGCCAACATCGACTACGGCCTCGCCGAGGCTCGCACGTCGTACGGCGTGATCGGCGTCAAGGTCTGGATCTTCAAGGGCGAGATGCTTCCTGGCGAGGAAGCGCGGTCCGCCTAGTAGCGGGTTCGTAGCAATTTTCGGTGGCTGCGCGCGCCGCGCGTAGCGAGGAGTCGACGATGCTGTCTCCGAAGCGAGTCAAGCACCGCAAGGTCCAGAAGGGTCGGATGCGGGGTACATCGTACCGGGGCTCGGAGGTCTCGTTCGGAGACTACGGGCTCCAGGCGTTGACCTGCGGGTACGTGACGGCGCGCCAGCTCGAAGCGGCGCGTATCGCGATGACCCGGCACATCAAGCGCGGTGGAAAGGTGTGGATCCGGATCTTCCCGGACAAGCCGCTCTCGAAGAAGCCGCTCGAGACCCGGATGGGAAAGGGCAAGAGCAATCCGGAGCTGTGGGTCGCGCTGATCAAGCCGGGCCGCATGCTGTACGAGCTCGATGGGGTCGACGAGGAGGTCGCGCGTGAAGCGCTCCGGCTCGCGAGCCACAAGCTGTCGATTCAGACGCGCATCGTGAAGCGCGGCGTCGAGGTGCTCTGATGGCGTCGTTCACCGATCTGTCGGACGAGCAGCTCGTCCACCGGATGCTCCAGACCGAGCGCGACCTCGTCAGCGCGCGGTTCAAGCACTCGATGAACCAGCTCGAGAACACCTCGCGGCTCCGGGTCCTGCGGCGCGACATCGCGCGGCTCCGCACCGAGGCGCGTCGTCGGGAGGCCGGCAACGGTCTCGCCCGGAACGTCCTCGTCGCGCGGCACTCCGGCTCGTTCGGGGCGGCCCGTTCCTCCGGTTCGGGCGGCGCTCCGGCGGAGAAGGGTGGATTCCTGTCGGGCATCGTTGACAAGCTGACCGGCAAGGAATAGTAGACGCGGCCTCCACTCTGTGGAGGTTCGTCGAGGGCACCCGGACCAACCACCCGGGTGCTGGCATGGCCAGCGGATGTGCGTCCCGGTCTCCGGGAGACCCCGTCCGCCGAAGGTGAGTACGGATTCATTCGTTCAGGCTCGGTCCACGCGCTCGACGTGCGGACAAATGAGGTTTCGATGACCACGGAAGGCCAGACCACTGGACGGCGGGTGCTCGTCGGACGCGTGATCTCGGACAAGATGAGCAAGACGGTCACCGTCGAAGTCGTCCGCACCGTCAAGCACGGTCGGTACCACAAGTTCGTGACCCGCCGGAAGAAGTACCACGCGCACGACGAGAACAACGAGTGCAAGGTGGATGACGTGGTTCTGATCCAGGAGAGCCGCCCGCTCTCCAAGACCAAGCGGTGGGTGGTGATCGAGCGCCGCTAGCGCTTCGGTCGCCGCACGGAGGAATCCCCCATGATCCAGATGGAAAGCGTCCTGGAAGTCGCCGACAACAGCGGCGCGAAGCAGGTTCGCTGCATCAAGGTGCTCGGCGGATCGAAGCGGAAGTACGCCACCGTCGGTGACGTGATCGTCGTTTCGATCAAGGATGCCGCCCCAAACGGTAAGGTCAAGAAGGGTCAGGTTGCTCGAGCCGTGATCGTTCGCACCCGCAAGGAGGTTCGCCGCCGCGACGGGAGCTACATCCGGTTCGACGACAACTCCGCCGTCCTGATCAACAAGGACAACGAGCCGGTCGGCAGCCGGATCTTCGGACCAGTCGCTCGCGAGCTCCGCGCTCGGCGGTTCATGAAGATCGTCTCGCTCGCGCTCGAAGTTCTGTAGGAGTCTGCGATGACTGCTTCGAAGAACAAGTGCCGCATCAAGAGCGGGGACGAGGTGGTCGTCACCACCGGGAAGGACAAGGGGAAGGTCGGTCGCGTCGTTCGCGTCCTGCCGACCTCTCGCCAGGTGGTCGTCGAGGGGGTTCGGCGCGTGCGCAGGCACCGTCGGCCGGTCGGCGACACCGCTGGTGGCATCATCGAGAAGGAGATGCCGATCGACATCTCCAACGTGGCGCTCTGGAACGAGCCGGAGAAGCGCCGAATCAAGGTGGCGTACCGTGTCGTCGACGGAAAGAAGGTTCGGGTCGACCGCAAGACGGGCGCGGTCCTCGACAAGGAGTAGCAGGTCATGGAAGCGTACAAGCCGCGCCTTCGGAAGAAGTACGACGAGTCGGTGATCGGGCTGCTCCGTGAGCGGTTCGCCTACCGGAACGCAATGGAGGTCCCGCGCCTCCAGAAGATCGTCATCAACCTGTCGATGAAGGACGCGCTCCAGAACTCGAAGCTGCTCGATACCGCGGCCGACGAGCTGACCCTGATCGCCGGCCAGCGCGCGGTGATCACGCGGTCTCGCAAGTCGATCGCGAACTTCAAGCTCCGCGAGAACATGCCGATCGGCGCGCGGGTCACGCTGCGCGGTGCCCGGATGTGGGAGTTCATGGATCGGCTGATCTCGGTCGCCGTTCCGCGGATTCGTGACTTCCGGGGAATCAACCCGAAGGCGTTCGATGGACGCGGTAACTATTCGCTCGGCCTGACCGAGCAGATCATCTTCCCCGAGATCGACTACGACAAGGTCTCGAAGATCAGCGGCATGAACATCGCGTTCGTCACTACGGCGAAGACCGACGAGGAAGGGCGGGAACTGTTGCGCCACCTCGGAATGCCGTTCGCATAGCCCGCTTAACGGAGTTTCGTCCATGTCGATGACCGATCCAATCGCCGATATGCTGACGCGGATCCGGAACGCGCAGTTGGCGGGTCATGCCCAGCTGGTGTTCCCCCGGTCGAAGCTGAAGGTCGAGATCGCGAAGATCCTGAGCACCGAAGGGTTCATCGAGGGCTTCGTCGAGGACGCCTCGGGACCGCAGGGAAGCGTCAAGCTGTTCCTCAAGTACGACACCGCGCATCGCGGCACGATCCGGGGAATCCTCCGGGTCAGCCGTCCGAGTCGTCGGGTGTACGTCGGAAAGTCCGAGGTCCCGCGGGTCCGCAACGGTCTCGGGATCGCAATCCTCACTACACCTCGCGGTGTCCTCACCGATGCACAGGCCCGCAAGGCCGGCGTCGGCGGGGAAGTCATCTGCCACGTGTGGTAGGCGGAGGCACCCATGTCTCGAATCGGTAAGCAGCCCGTTCCCGTACCCTCCGGCGTCACCGTTCAGGTGGCGAGCGGGAAGGTCCAGGTGCGCGGGCCGAAGGGGTCGCTCGAGCACTTCGTACCGGCGCACGTCGGCGTGAAGATCGAGAGCGGCCAGGTGGTCCTCGAGCGTGACGGTGACCACCGTCAGGCGCGGGCGAACCACGGGTTGATGCGCGCGATCGTGCGCAACATGGTCCAGGGCGTGACCCAGGGCTTCGAGCGGAAGCTGGAAGTGTTCGGGGTCGGCTACCGGGCCGAGGTCAAGGGCAAGAACCTGGTTCTGAACCTCGGGTTCTCCCATCCGATCGAATATGCGATTCCGCCGGGAGTAGGTGTCGCGGTCGACAAGGCCGGCGGCATCACGGTCAGCGGGATCGACAAGCAGGTGGTCGGACAGGCGGCTGCCGACATCCGGTCGTTCCGGAGGCCCGACGCCTACAAGGGCAAGGGCGTTCGGTACGTCGGTGAGTACATCCGTCTCAAGGCCGGCAAGAGCGCGAAGTAGCGGAGGGACCGAGCGATGAGCAAGACGAACCCCAAGAGCGTCGCACGGCACCGCCGGAAGAAGCACATCCGGAAGGTGGTCAACGGTACCCCGGTGCGTCCGCGGCTGTGCGTGTTCCGCAGCGTCAACCACATCTACGCGCAGGTGATCGACGACGAGGTGGGGGCGACCCTGGCCTCGGCGTCGAGCCTGAAGCTCGAGCTCCCCGACGGCGCGACCGGCGGGAACCGCGAGGGCGCGAAGGCGGTGGGCAAGGCGCTCGCGGAGGCGGCGAAGGCCAAGAACGTCACCCAGGTCGTGTTCGACCGGAACGGGTACCTGTACCACGGTCGGGTGGCCGCACTGGCAGATGCGGCCCGCGAGGCCGGTCTCCAGTTCTAGCACCCTTTTCAGTGGAGTGTCCCGATGGCGAGGCGTCGCCGCGAGGAAGAGGAATCCAACCTCATCGAGAAGGTGATCTACATCAACCGCGTCGCGAAGGTGGTGAAGGGGGGCCGTCGGTTCAGCTTCTCCGCCATCGTGGTGGTCGGTGATGGTGCAGGTCAGGTGGGCGTCGGGTTCGGCAAGGCGAACGAGGTCCCCGAGGCGATCCGCAAGGGCACCGAGAAGGCTCGCCGTTCGTTGAAGCCGGTTCCGCTCGTGATGGGGACCGTTCCCCACTACGTGGCCGGCAAGTTCGGTTCTGGGCACGTGGTGCTCCGGCCGGCGGCAGCAGGGACGGGCGTCATCGCCGGTCCGGCCGTCCGCGCGGTGATGGAGTGCCTCGGCGTGCACAACATCCTGACGAAGTCCCTGCGAAGCACCAACCCGCACAACGTGATCCGTGCCACGTTCGACGCGCTCGAGCAGCTCGAGTCGGCCGAACAGTACGCCACGCGGACCGGGAAGGACGTCGAGCAGGTGTACGCGAACTACACGGTCCGACCGGCGCCGATCTCCGGCCCGGTCGGTCCGTGACCGCGAGGATCGGATGACCCGCCTCAAGATTACGCTGAAGCACAGCACCATCGCGTGCAGCGAGAACCAGCGGCTGAACGTGATCGGACTCGGCCTTCGGAAGGTCGGGCACAGCCGCGTCCTCGAGAATACGCCGGCGGTCCGGGGGATGGTCCGAAAGGTCCTCCACCTGGTGAACGTCGAGGAAGTCGAGGCCTGAGGGAGCGAACATGGCGAACGAGCTTTCCAATCTGAAGCCGTGCAGGGGCGAGCGTCGTCCGCGGACCCGCATCGGGCGCGGTCAGGGCTCCGGCCTCGGCAAGACGGCTGGTCGCGGCCAGAAGGGCGCCCAGTCGCGCTCGGGCTACAAGCACCGGGCGAACTTCGAGGGCGGCCAGATGCCGCTCCACCGTCGGATCCCGAAGTCCGGGTTCAAGAATCCGTTCGCGCTCGAGTTCGAGACCATCAACGTCGGGCGGCTCGCCGAGCTGCCCGCCGGCACGGTGGTCACGGACGCGCTGCTCGCCGAGCGGCGGCTGGTCTCCCGGATCGGCGCGGACGGCGTGAAGCTTCTGGGAGATGGCGATCTCGGGGTTGCCCTTCACGTCCGCGTGACCAAGATGAGCCGCACCGCCGCGGACAAGATTTTGAAGGCGGGCGGGACGATCGAGGGTCCCGTCCCGGGCTAGCTGATTCTGGGGCGCGCATCGTGCGCGTCCGCACACCCGACCGGCGGGAAAGGGCAGGCACGTGGCGAACATCTTCAGCGACATCTGGGAGATGGAGGACCTGCGCAAGCGGGTCCTGTTCACGGTTGGCGTGCTCGCGATCTATCGGCTGGGAATCTTCGTCCCCGCGCCCGGCATCGACCGGGTGGTCCTGGGTGAGTGGTTCCTGCAGCAGTCGAACACGATGTTCGGGCTGTACAACATGTTCTCGGGGGGCGCGCTGGAGCAGTTCAGCGTGATCACCCTGGGCGTGATGCCGTACGTCACCGCGAGTATCATCATGCAGCTGCTGGCTGAGATGGTGCCTGCGCTGAAGCGGGTGAAAGACGAGGGCCAGTCCGGCCGGAACCGGATCACCCAGTACACCCGCTACCTCACGATCGTCATCGCGTGCGTCCAGTCGTTCACGATGGCCGCGTCGATGGAGAACATGCGGGTCGGCACGAACAACGTCGTGCTGGATCCCGGCATCGGGTTCCGCCTGCTGTGCATGCTGTCGATGACGGCGGGCTCGTGCTTCATCATGTGGCTCGGCGAGCAGATCGCGGAGCGCGGGGTGGGCAACGGGAGCTCGGTGATCATCGGCGCCGGGATCGTCGCCCGGGCGCCGTCCGGTGCCGCGCAGCTGCTGCAGCTCGTTCAGCTCGGCGAAGTCAACTTGCTCGAGGTGACGCTGCTCCTCGGGTTCATGTTCCTCGTCGTGTACGCGATCGTGTTCTTCGAGCGCGGTCAGCGGCGGATCCCGCTCCAGTACGCCAAGCGGGTGCTCGGCCGACGGGTGTACGAAGGGCAGACCACGTACCTACCGCTGAAGGTGAACCTCGCCGGCGTCGTCCCGCCGATCTTCGCCTCGTCGCTGTTGATGTTCCCAGGCACGATCGGTCAGTTCTACGACAACGCGACCCTCCAGTGGCTGTCGTCGGCGTTCCATCCCGGTCGCTGGCTGTACAACGTCGCGTTCGTCGCGTTGATCGTGTTCTTCTCCTACTTCTACACGGCGATCACGTTCAACCCGGAGGACGTGGCCGAGAACCTGAAGAAGCAGGGCGGGTACATCCCGCGGGTCCGTCCAGGCAAGGAGACGGCCGCGTACCTCGACTGGATGCTGACCCGGCTCACCACTGGCGGGGCGCTGTACCTGGCCGCGGTGTGCATCCTGCCGAGCATCCTGATCCAGGAAGGCAGCGTCCCGTTCCGGTTCGGTGGGACGGGGCTGATGATCGTCGTCGGCGTCGCGCTCGACACGGTGGCCCAGATCGAGGCCCAGCTCTCCACCCGGCACTACGACGGCGTCGTCGCGACCAAGGGGTCGCGAATCAAGGGCCGCCGTCAACAGGTCGGGGGCAGCGCCGGGCCGATGTGACGGGGCGGATGCGCTGATGGCGACGGTCAAGGATCCATGGGAGCTCGCGCTGATGCGGCAGAGCGGCAGGCGGCTCGCGGAGGTCGCGGCCGTGCTGCGGGAGTCGGTGCGGCCGGGGCTGTCGACCCGTGACCTCGACGCGATCGCCGAGCGGGAGATCCGTGGCCGGAGCGGCGTCCCATCGTTCAAGGGGTACACGGCCGGTGGCAATCGTCCGTACCCGGCCACGATCTGCGCGTCGAAGAACGAGCAGGTGGTCCATGGGATCCCCGACGACGTTCCGCTGGTCGACGGCGACATCGTCAGCATCGACGTAGGCCTCGTGTATGGCGGCTACCACGCCGACAGTGCGTTCACGATCGCCGTCGGCGAGGTCCCTGCCCGGGTGAGGCAGCTCCTTGACGAGACCGAGCGGAGCCTGTATGAGGGCATCGCTCGGGCACGTCCCGGCAACCGCGTCGGAGACATCGGACACGCAATTCAGGCACACATCGATCCCTTCGGGTACGGAATCGTCCGCGAGTACGTCGGACACGGCATCGGTCGCCTGATGCACGAGGCCCCGTCCGTCCCGAACTACGGTCGACCCGCGAAGGGTCACCTCCTGAAGGAGGGGATGTGTCTGGCCGTCGAGCCCATGATCACCATGGGGTCGCACGAGACCAGGTTGCTCGAAGACGGGTGGACGGTGGTGACGGTCGACGGAAGCCTCGCCGCACATTTCGAGCACACCATCGCGGTCACCCCGCGTGGCCCTGAAATCCTGACGGTTCTCGAACAGAGCCGTCACGGGGACTGAAACCCAGGCCGGAACCCCGCCGGCGATGACCTTCGCGAAGGGAAGTCATGGCTCGTATCGAAGGTGTAGACCTGCCCCGCAACAAGCCCGTGTGGATCGCCCTGACGTACATCTACGGGATCGGTCAGGCGCGGGCGCGCGAGCTGGTGAAGCTGGCGGGTGTGGAACCGATGACGCGGGTGTTCCAGCTGACCGACCACGAAGTGGCTCGGATCCGCGAGAGCATCCAGGCGAGCTTCCGGGTGGAAGGCGAGCTCCGCAAGGAGGTCGCGATGAACATCAAGCGGCTGGTGGACCTCGGGGCCTACCGGGGCGTGCGGCACCGGAAGGGGCTGCCGGTCCGTGGGCAGCGGACCCACACGAACGCTCGGACCCGCAAGGGCCCGCGGCGGTCCGTCGCCAAGAAGAAGTGATCCACCTCGCCGCCTGACCAGGATTCATCATGTCCGCACCCCGCAAGATTCGTAAGGCCAAGAAGAACGTCCCCGCCGGGATCGCCCACATCCAGGCGACGTTCAACAACACGATCGTCACGATCACCGACCTCGCCGGGAACACCGTGGCCTGGAGCAGCGCCGGCGTCCTCCGGTTCAAGGGCTCCCGGAAGTCCACCCCGTTCGCGGCCCAGCTGGTGGCCGAAGACGCCGCCCGCAAGGCGATCGAGCACGGGATGAAGCAGGTCGGCGTGTTCGTGAAGGGCCCGGGCACCGGTCGGGAGTCCGCGCTGCGGGCGATCGCCAACACCGGCCTCAAGATCACGCACATCAAGGACGTGACGCCGATCCCGCACAACGGGTGCCGTCCGCCCAAGCGTCGGCGCGTGTAGCGCTCGGCTGCTCGAACAACTCGGACTGCGGCGAGGTCCTGCCGCCGGCTTCGGCCGTTGCTCCGACCCACCCCGACTCGCGTGTGCCCGGACGGACCGCCGGTGCAGAAGCGAACGAGGGATCGTATGGAACAGGTCATCTTCGCCAATTGGCGCACGCTGATCAAGCCCCGGCGGGTCGAGCGCGATCCGCGGTCGAACCGGGTGTACGGGAAGTTCGTGATCCGCCCGCTCGAGCGGGGCTTCGGGACCACGATCGGCAACTCGCTCCGCCGGATCCTGCTGTCGTCGCTCCAGGGCGCCGCCATCACCAGCGTCCACATCGACGGCGTGCTGCACGAGTTCTCGTTCATCCCCGGCATCGTCGAGGACGTGACGGACATCGTCCTCAACTTCAAGGGTGTGTTGCTCCGCACCACGGCCACCGAGACCATCCGCGGGCGGATCGCCCGTCGCGGTGAGCCGGGCGGCGTGGTGGTCGTGCGGGCCGGCGATCTGACGTTCGACGCCGACTGCGAGGTCCTGAACCCCGCGCACCCGATCGCCACCCTCACCGAGGAGGGCGAGTTCAACTGCGAAGTCACCGTGCAGATGGGCAAGAGCTACGTGCCCGCCGCGCAGAACAAGGTCGAAGACCAGCCGATCGGGACCGTTCCGATCGACGCGATCTTCAGCCCGATCCAGCGCGTCCGGTACACGGTGACCAACGCCCGCGTCGGTCAGCGGACCGACTACGATCGGCTGACCCTCGAGATCTGGACCGACGGCTCCGTCGCCCCGGAGGACGCGCTCGCGTACTCCGCGAAGATCCTCAAGGAACAGCTCCAGATCTTCATCAACTTCGCCGAGGAAGAGGAGCCCGCGGTCGAGGAGCGCGCCGAGACCGAGCAGGAGTACAACGAACACCTGTTCAAGCGGGTCGACGAGCTCGAGCTGTCCGTGCGGTCGCAGAACTGTCTGCAGAACGCCGGCATCGAGTACATCTACCAGCTGGTCGAGCGCACCGAAGCCGAGATGCTGAAGACCAAGAACTTCGGCCGCAAGTCGCTCAACGAGATCAAGGAAATCCTCGGGGAGCTCGGCTTGTCCCTCGGGATGAAGCTGCACAATTTTCCCAAGCACAAGGTCGGCTAGGCCCGGCTCGATCCGGGTGCTGGAGTAGGCGATGCGTCATCGGAAGAGCGGGCGTCGGCTCGACATGGACAGCAGCCAGCGGAAGGCGATGTTCCGCAACATGACCACGGCGCTGATGCTGCACGGCCAGATCCGCACGACCGAGGCACGCGCCAAGGAGCTCCGTCGGTTCGCCGAGCGGTTGATCTCGATCGGCAAGCGGGCCCCGAGCGCGGCGGATCTGGCGGCGGCGTCGGGCGATGCCCTCGCGAACGCGCGGGCGGACCGGGTGTCGGCGATCCGTCGGCTGAAGGAGTGGTTGCAAGACGACGAGGCGATCAGCCGGGTGATGGGCGAGTACGCCGATCGGTTCCGGGCTCGTCCCGGCGGCTACACCCGCGTGGTGAAGGTCGGGCGTCCGCGCCCGGGCGACAACGCGCCGATGGCGATCCTGCAGTTGGTCGAGCCGATGGGCGCGGCGACCGCGGCCACCGAGCCGGCGGCCGCGACCTAGGATGGACCGAGGCGCGCCCGGATCCTATTGAGGTCCGGGGGATCGGCGTGGAGCGCTCAGAGCAGATCGAGCGGTTCAAAGCCTACCTGACCACGCAGGGGTTGAAGTACACCCGGCAGCGGCAGGCGATCGCGGAGGTGTTCTTCGGGAGCACCGCCCACTTGTCGCTCATCGACCTGCTGGACCTGGCCAAGGTGCGCCAGCCGTCGGTGGGGTACGCGACCGTGTACCGCACCATGAAGATCCTCGCCGAGAGTGGGCTCGCGACCGAGCACAAGTTCGCCGAGGGGAACGTCCGGTACGAGGCGTCGGTCGCGGGCGAGCACCACGACCACCTGATCTGCGTGACTTGCGGCCGGATCGTCGAGTACGAAGACGACGAGATCGAGCGCCTGCAGCACGACCTCGCGAAGCGGCACGGGTTCCGGGTCGTGTCGCATCGCCACGAGATCTACGCCGAGTGTCTCGTGCAGAACTGCCCCGAGCTCAGGCGGCCGCAAGAGACGGACGCCGCGGCTCTCCGGATCACCGGAACCCGAAACCTGTCGGATTGAGGCGAGCCATGTACCCGTTCTTCGTCGCCCTCCACGTGATGCTGTGCCTGTTCCTGATCCTGATCATCATGCTCCAGCCGGGGAAGGGTGGCGA
>JBEBJW010000056.1:0-14036 GCA_040079715.1 Myxococcota bacterium
GCGGTGGGACTGATCGACTTCGTGACGGACGCAGGCCGGAAGATCGGGCTGTTCGGGGGACGGGCGGCGGCGGACGCCGAGGCGGCGAAGGAGGCGGCGCTGGCGGCGGCGGCGCTCGCCAAGACCGCGTCCGACGCAGCGGCGAAGGAGAACCTCCACCGGCAGATGGTCGCGGCGGACCTCAAGGCGGCGATCCTGTCGTACGTGGCCGTCGACGGGCTCACGGTGACGTTCGACGGGCAGACCGCGACCGTCGGCGGCACCGCCCACGCACAGGCCGACAAGGAAAAGGCGGTGCTGGTCGCCGGGAACACCGAGGGGGTGGCTCGGGTGGACGATCGGCTCGCCGTCGTCGTTCCGGAGCCGCCGGCCGTGTACCACACCGTGGTGAAGGGCGACACGCTGTCGCTGATCGCCGGCCGGTACTACGGGGTGATCGGCCTGTACGACGGGATCTTCGTCGCGAACCAGCCGATGCTCCGGTCGCCGGACGAGATCTACCCGGGCCAGGTGCTCCGGATCCCGCCGACCCGCCCGCCGGTGCACACGGTGGCGAAGGGCGAGACCCTCGGCACGATCGCCAAGCACTGGTACGGCGACGCCAAGCAGTTCACCCGGATCGCGACCGCGAACGGGATCGCCGATCCGAACAAGATCGACCTGGGCCAGAAGCTGACGATCCCGCTGGTCGACCCGAAGGTCAGCCCTCCGACGGCCTGAATTCCCTAGCCCTCCCCAGGGAGGGAAATCTCGGCCCGGATCTGGGCCCGCAGGCGCTCCTCGCGCTGGCGTCCGCGCTCGCGGGCCCGCTCCGCCTGATCCTCGCGCGATCGCGGCGCGGTGTGGATCACCAGCCCGTCGAGGAGCTGGTACGTCGCGTCGGCGACCGCGAGGACCGCCCGGGTGAACGCCTCCTCGTTCGCCTTGGACGGCTTGGTCATCCCGCTGACCTTCCGGACGTACTGGAGCGACGCCGCCGTCACCTCGTCGTCGGTGGCGGGCGGGTCGAAGTTGAACAACACGCGGATGTTGCGGCACATCGGTTCACCGTGGGTCTCGCCGGGGAGCCGGCTCAGGGTGGAGGGACGGCGCTCGTCCCGCCGACCCGGACCGCCGCGGCGATCACCCGCTCCAGCGCGTCCAGGTCGACGTCGGCGAGCTTCTTGAACCGGACGCAGCTCCGGCCGATCTTGACCTTACCGAGCGCCGCTGCGGCCTGCTCGACCAGGTAGCCCCCGGCGTCGACCGCGTTGACGTACACCGCGCAGCCGGTCTTGCTGGCGGTGATCGCCACGAGGAAGCTGGCGCCCTCGCGGCCGGACGCGTACCGGTACCGGAACGGGCCGTACCCGACCAGGTCCCCGGCGACGGTGGGCGCGAGCCCGGGCGCCGCGGCGCGGATCCGCCGGTCGAGCTCCTCGAGCGCATGGCGATCCGGTTCGGGGCGGGCGGCGAGCCAGTCGGGGGGGATCATCGCGACTCCGCCCGCGCCGAAAGCGCGGCGAGCCTGGGTCCGCGCGACTCCGGGCTGTCGAGGCCGAAGCTGCGCGCGTCGCCGAGCTGGTCGCGGACGAAGGCGGTGGTGCAGGCGAGGGCGTCGTCCACCGGTGGGCTCCCGGCGAACACCCGGTGAACGATCCGCGCCTGCGCTGGGTCGTAGTCCCACAACCCGATCAGCGTACCCCGATCCACGATCGCGTGGTGCGGCAGATCGAGCACCGTCGACACCGGGCGGACGCCGCCGACGCCCGCGCCCGGGCCGAACCCACCGCCCGCGACCCGCTCGTCCACGTGCTGCGGGTCGACCAGCGGGGTGACCTCGCGGCGGAGGTGGGCGAGGTTGTCGAGCGACGACACGAACGCGACGCGCGGGACCTCCGGACGCTGGAACGCGCCGAGCCGATCGAGGTCGCCGGGGAGCACCCGCTGGTCCGGGTCGTCCGGGAGCGGGACCGCGCCGATCGCCGCCACGGCCGCCCGCGCCGCCGTCTTGGTCGCCCCCGACCACCACGCGAACTGGTCGACGGTCGCCGGGCCGATCCACCGGAAGAACCGCGTCGCGAGCTCCGCTCCGAGCTCCTCCTCGCCGAGGAGCCGGCCGGACAGCGGGGACGGGGTCCACGCGGCGTACGCGTACCGCTGCTGGTCGAGGCGTCCCCCGACCGGGATCCGTCGGATCTCGCCCGTGGTCTGCAGCCGTCCGAGCCCGAGCGACAGCGTGGTGGTCACGCCCTTCTTCTTGCCGACGTCGCCGAGGTGTCGGACCGCGCCTCCCACCGCCTCCTTCAGCCCGCGCGGCTCCAGCGGCCCGTCGCGCAGCGCGGCGACGATCGCGTCGCACAGCCGATCCACCTCGGCGTCGGTCACCCCGCAGAACTTCTTCGCGGTGTGGAGCGCGGCGGCGTCCCCGTGGCCCTGACCGGCGGCGAGGGCCACCGCGTAGTCGTCGCGCGGGACGAGGTACGTGCAGCCGCGCGCCGCTGGCAGCTCGCAGATCTCGTTTGCGGCCACCTCCGCGTCGATCGCCGCCCGCGACAGGCCAGCGCGGGCGAACAGGCCGAGGTACGGCCCGGCGCCGCCCACCGTTCGCATCCAACCGGTCCGGACCAGCACCTCCCGGGCGGTGGCACCCGCCGACGAGCCGTCGAGGCCCTGGGACGCAGCCCACCACGCGCGCACCGTCGGATTCATCCGCACCTCGCCGGCCGAACATAGCAACGACCCGGGCGCGGGGTCACAGGTTCCACCGATACACCGCGCGGACCTTGTCCCACTCGCCCAGGGCCTCCCACACGCCCTGGTACGCCATCTCCGCTCCCCGGCGGGCCCGCATCTCGTCCACCGGATCGATCCCCAAGCCATACTTGACCCGGTCCGCGATCTCCGCGCACTCGACCAGCGCCTGGGTGTCGATCCCGGCGGGCAGCCTCGGCAGGGCGCGGGCGACCAGGGTCCGCGCCGTGTCGCCCGGGAGCTGCTCGACGCCGAGATCCCCGAGCGCCACCTCGCACAGCCGCCAGGCGTGGGCCACCCGGTCGGTCGGCGGGTGGGGGAGCCACGGCCGCCGGAGCCAGCCGAGGACCGCGCTCCGGCGGAACGGAGGCCCGAACACCAGGATCACCACCAGCGACAGCAGCACGAGCAGCAACAGGAACAGCAGGGACAGCCCCACGTGGCGCGCGGCCTGTTCGAGCGGCTCGGTCGGCAGCGGCGGGCGGACGGTCTGCGGATCGTCCGGATCGGCGACGCCGTCGTGGTCGGTGTCGGCGTCGGTCGGCGAGGTGCCGTTCGGCCCCTCGTCCCCGTCGCGGAGGCCGTCGCCGTCGGTGTCGGGATCGCGCGGGTCCGACCCCTTCAGCTTCTCGGCCCCGTCGCCGAGCCCATCGTGGTCGGTGTCGGCCTCGTCGGGATCGGTGTGGTCGCGGCGCTCCTGGCGGTCCGGGACGCCGTCCCCGTCGGTGTCTCGCTCGCCGGGACGCGGGTCGGCCGGCGACTCGCGCCGGTGCCCGTCGTCGTCCGGGTCGCTCTGCCCCAGGGACGGTGCCAACAGGCCGGTGGCGACGGTGGCGACCAGGACCAGCACGCCGACCGACGCGAGCGTCCCACAACCGGACGCGGACGCGCCGATCGCCGACCCGCGGATCCGGCGGATCGACGCCCCCTCGGGCGCGACGGCGGCGGTGGACCACCGGTGGACCCGGTGGCGCTCCCGCCCCGCGAGGTACGCCACCGACAGGCCGATCGCCACCAACAGGATCGGCGCGGTCAGCACGTCCCACACCGCCCACTTGTCGCCGGCGAACCACCGACCCGCCCCTCCGGTGACGTTCTCGGCCACGTACAGGATCGACGCGGTGAACCACACCAGCGGCGCGAACAGCGCGAACACCTGGAGCATGCTGGTCCGCAGCGACAGCAGGCCCGACACCGCGAAGAACGGGAACAGGAACCACACCAGCGCCACCGCGCCCACCAGCAGCGGCATCGCGGTGATCGTGGTGACGTACATCGCCGCGCCGAACAGGGCGGCGTACACCGCACCTCCGGCCCCGACCACCAGCCAGGTGCGGATCCGGAGCACCGCGCAGCCCTGCCCGAACGCGATCCCGCCGATCGTCGCGGTGGCCATCGCGGTCAGCACGTACGTGGTGTCGGCGGTGACGCCCTCGAACACCAGCACCACCGCGCAGAACAGCGCCATCGCGACCCCGAGCGTCCCCCAGTAGGTCAGGATCGGCCACGCCAACGCGCGGGCGTCGGCGAACCCGGTCGCCCACCGGCCCGGCCCCCGTCCGGTCACGTGGACCTCCGGGCGACGATCCCGACCAGCCGGATCCCGGTGGGGGTGCGCTCGATCCGATAGATCGCGTCCCCGCGGGACCGGAGCTCCCGGACCGTCCGACCCGCCCGGGCGCGCGCCGTCGCGCGGAGGGTGCGGCGGGCGATCCACCGACGTCGGATCTGCCAGGCGCGCCGGAGCCTGCGGGTGAGGTGGTTGTCGTCCGCGCCGACCGGGAATGGCAGGAACATCGCCCACGCGAGGACCGAGAACGGGCTCCGGCCCGAGATCTCGCCGAGCCAGTACCGATCCGGAGGTCCGAGCGCGTCGGCCGGGTCCAGCATCAGCCAGGTGGTGGTCTGACCGGACGACCGACCCGGAGGCGGGGCGGTGAACCGGGCGGTGACGACCACTCCGTGTGTGTCCGAGCCGATCGACGCCAACATCGCGGGCAGATCGAACGCCGGCTGCCACCGGACCCGCGCGCCGAGGTCCTGCCAGCGAGACACCGCGCCCGACCGCGCGTCGAGCGGCTCGAGCGACACCTGGCGGGTGGTGGCGTCCTCCGCGGCGGCGAGCAGCGTCACCCGGTTGCCCCGCTCGACCAGCTCCCGGGCGATCCCGAGCCACGCGAGCACCAGCACGTCGAGGATCTCCTCGCCGCCGTGGGCCGCGTCGAGCAGCTTCCCTTTCGGCAGGAAGCTGTCGAGCACGAGCACGATCCGCTCGGTGCTGGTCTCCTTCGTCTCGGGCAGCCGGACGTGCAGGCGCCCCGCGCGCATCGACAGCCGCCAGTGAATCCGCCGGACGTCGTCGCCGGCCAGGTACTCGCGGAACCGGAAGTGGTCTTCGGTGGCGTACCGGTGCGGTTTGGTGACCACGTCGGGGGTGGTCATCGGAGAGCGGGGTGGATCGACCACCACCACCGGGACCAGCCTCGGCAGCACCTTCAGCTCGGCCGTCGCCACGCTCGCGACCGACACCCGTGTCAGCCCGAGCAGATCCTGGTACGCGATCCGCGCCGGGCCGAGGTGGTACATCCCGCGGGGGGTGGCGCGGAGGTGGCCCTTGGCCTCGAGCTCGCCGCTCCGGGCGGTCGCCCCGACGGCGTACCGCGTCTCGGTGCGCAGGCGGGGCGGGTTCGGGTCGTGGAACACCAGCACGTAGCCCCACGGCACCGGGACGTTCCGGAACGACACGATCTCCTCGACCGCGTCGCCCGCGGCCACCACCGCTGGCGCGAGGCGGCGGACGATCCCGGCGTCGGCGCGTCCGAGGCCCGCCTCGAACGTCCGGGCCAGGAACGTCGACACGAACAGGGTCCACCCGACCACCAGGTAGAACGTCACCAGCGCGAACACCGCGATGATCCCGAGGCTCGACCACTTCAACCCGAGCGCGGTGACGGTCATCGCGAGGCCGCCGAGCAGCAGCACCCACCCGCGCCCGGTGACGATCGAGCCGTGGCGGTGCAACACCTCGAGCACGCGGGTCGCCGACATCCCGCCGGCGCGACGCCAATACGCGAGCTCCCGCCGTGACTTCAGCCCGAGCCCGACGAGCTGGAGCACGGTGACCGGGGCGAGCACCAGCGCGGTCAGCGCGAGCAGCGCCGGCAGGGTGTCGATCACCTCGGACAGCTCGAACACGAGCGCGGTGGGCGTCGCGACGATCGCGGGCAGCACGAACACCCCGACGCCCTGCAGCAGGCACCCGGGGACGGTCACGAGCGGGGAGGTGGGGGTGGCGTGCCGCGACTGCACGGTCAGAGCTTACCCCACCGTGCCCGTGCGTCCGGGATCCGGTCGGACGCCCGGCGCGCGCCCCGTCGATCGCGGTCGGGCGGTCACGGAGAACGCGCCACCCACCAGCGCGTTTCGCGACGGCTGTCCCGGCGCCCCTCGCCCCGTGGTAACCCCGCGTCGAAAAGCGCCGGAGGGTTCGTGGCGGACAAAGCGAGGCTCACCCTGCCCGTCGGGGGCGTGGAGCAGACGATCGAGCTCCCGATCATCATCGGGACCGAGCAGGAGCCGGCGATCGACATCGCCACCCTGCGGGCGAAGACCGGGTACATCGCGCTCGATCCCGGGTTCGTGAACACTGCGTCGACGCAGAGCGCGATCACGTTCCTCGATGGCGAGAAGGGGATCCTGCGGTATCGCGGGATCCCGATCGAGCAGCTCGGGGAGCACTCCACGTTCGTGGAGACCAGCTACCTGCTGATCTACGGGCACCTGCCCACCAAGGCCGAACTCGACCGGTTCGCGACCCTGTTGACCCGGCACAGCCTGATCCACGAAGACATGAAGCACTTCTTCGACGGGTACCCGTCGACGGCGCACCCGATGGCGATCCTGTCGTCGATGGTCTGCTCGCTGTCGGCGTACTACCCCGAGTCGGAGAACGCGCCGGACGGGTTCGACATGGCGATCGCGCGCCTGCTGTCGAAGGTCCGCACGATCGCGGCGTTCTCGTACAAGAAGTCGATCGGCCAGCCGTTCGTGTACCCGCAGAACTCGCTGTCGTACTGCGCGAACTTCCTGAACATGATGTTCGCGGTCCCGGCCGAGGACTACGAGATCGACCCCGAGATCGTCAAGGTCCTGAACCTGCTGCTGATCCTGCACGCGGACCACGAGCAGAACTGTTCGACCTCCACGGTCCGGCTGGTGGGCAGCTCGCGGGCCAACCTGTTCGCGTCCGTCGCGGCGGGAATCCTGGCGCTGTGGGGACCGCTGCACGGTGGCGCCAACCAGGAGGTCATCGAGATGCTCGAGACCATCCAGCGGGACGGCGGCAACGTCCAGAAGTTCGTCGACCTCGCGAAGGACAAGAACAGCGACTTCCGCCTGATGGGGTTCGGCCACCGGGTGTACAAGAACTACGATCCGCGCGCGCGGCTGATCAAGAAGGCGTGCGACACGGTGCTCGCGAAGATGGGGATCCGCGACCCGCTGCTCGACACCGCGCTGAAGCTCGAGGAAGCCGCCCTGAAGGATCCGTACTTCATGGAGAAGAAGCTGTACCCGAACGTCGACTTCTACAGCGGCATCATCTACCGGGCGCTCGGGTTCCCGACGAACATGTTCACCGTGATGTTCGCGCTCGGTCGGCTCCCCGGGTGGATCGCCCAGTGGAAGGAGCAGCACGAGGAGAAGTCGACCAAGATCGGCCGGCCGCGCCAGATCTACACCGGCGCTACCGAGCAGGCGTACGTCCCGCTCGACAAGCGGGGCTGAGGCGGGGCGGGGCTGTCGGAGGGTTCACGGCACGCGGACCTTCCGCAGCACCTCGTCGACGAACGCGCGGGCGGTCGCGTCGCCGGAGATCACCATCCGGTGCGCGAGCACGTCCGCCGCCACCGCCTGGACGTCGTCCGGCGACAGGTGATCGCGGGCCTGGGTCAACGCGCGGGCCTGCGCCGTCCGGACCAGCATCAGCGTCGCGCGAGGCGACGGCGGCGCGAGCGCCCGGGCGTCGCCGCGGATCGCGTTCACCAGGTCGACCACGTACCGCTTGACCGGATCCGACGCGAACACGAGCGGCACCGTCTCCTGCCACGCGACGAACGTCGCGCGGTCGATCACCACCCCGAGCTGTTCGACCGCCGACCGGACGCCGAGGTGGACGTCGAGCATGTCGATCTCGGCGTCGGCCGGGGGAAACCCCATCGACAGCTGGATCGTGAACCGGTCGAGCTGCGCGGCGGGCAGCACGTAGGTGCCGTCGTGGTCGAGCGGGTTCATCGTCGCCAGGACCTGGAACGGCGGCTCGAGCGCGTAGGTCTGCCCCTCGACCGTCACCTGGCGCTCGGCCATCACCTCGAGCAGCGCCGACTGCGTCTTCGGGGTGGCGCGGTTCAGCTCGTCGGCGAGCAGGATGTTGGTGAACACCGGCCCGCGCTGGAACTCGAACGCCTTGGTCCGGAGGTTGAACACGTTGCTGCCGGTGATGTCCATCGGCAGCAGATCCGGCGTGAACTGGATCCGACGGAACTCGCACTGGATCGAGGCGGCGATCGATCGGGCAAGCATCGTCTTGCCGGTGCCGGGGACGTCGAGCAGCAGGACGTGCCCGCGAGCGGTCAGCGCCACGAGGACCTTGCGGACCACGTCTTCCTTGCCCTTGATCACGTGCCCGACGTTGGCGAGCGTGGCTTCGAACTGGTCCCGGAACGCGCGGATCCGGGCGGACAGGTCGGGGTTGTGCGACGGGTTCTGAAACGGCTGCACGCGGCTCCTCGCCCGGGTTGTACCGCACAACCGCGGCCGGGTCACCCCGGGTACGCGGCCGTGGCGGGCGAACCCGGCGTGGGGTACGGTCACCACCTCGGAGGCGAGCATGTGGCGGCTACCCCTGGTCCTGGCGATCGCGTGTACCGGTGGCCAGCCGTCCGAGCTCGGCCTGCCGCCGCTCCCGGACGACTCGACCGCCACGGTGAACGACGGGATCACCGTCGCCGACATCGGGATCGAGTCCGGGTTCCAGGGCGGCTCGTGGTTCGGGCACTTCCTGCGCGGCCGGGCCGGCCTGATCGGCGACATGGACGGCGACGGCCTGCAGGACATCTTCGTCGGCAACCCGCGCGACGAGTCGTTCGTCCTGTACAACCGCAGCGCAGCCCCCGGCGCGATCCGGTTCGAGCTCGGGCCGGTGCTGAACGAGGGCCACCTGTCGTGGGGCGGCGCCCTCGGCGACATGGACAACGACGACGACCTCGACCTGTACGTGTCCGGCGGCGGCAACGAGTACCCGACCCTGAGCCAGATGTGGCACAACCAGTTGGTCGAGCGCGGCGAGCCCGGCTGGACGGACGTGACCGACGCCACCCACGTCGCCGGGCCGCTGGACGACGAGGGCGTGCCGCGGGAGCTCCCGTCGGCCCACGCGAACACCGCCGACTTCGACAACGACGGGTTCCTCGACATCTTCGTCAGCGTCGACATCACCCCGATCACGCGGGTCGAGGTCCTGTCCGAGAAGCCCGGGTTCGGCCAGAACGTGCTGTGGATGTCCACTCCGGACGGGTACGTCGACCGGGCGAAGGCGGCCGGGATCGACAGCACCGAGGCGACCCAGAACTCCGTGTCGCTCGACTACGATCTCGACGGTGACATCGACATCTACGAGAACACCAACAAGTGCGCCAAGCACATCTGGAAGAACCAGCTGGTCGAGACCGGTGAGGCCACGTTCGTCGACGTGACGAGCGAGCTGTCGCTGGCCGGCGGTGACCTGTCGTACCCGTGGAACGGGTTCACCTCCGCGGTCGCCGACTTCAACCTCGACGGGTGGGAAGACATCCTGGTGTACGTCCGCGCGTTCGAGCCGGAGGAGTCGCCCTACGACGGGCACGTCCTGCTGATCAACGCGCAGGGCAAGGGCTTCGTGGACGTGGCGCCGCTCACCGGCCTGAACGAGCCGTACATCAACTGGGAGCAGGACACGTTCCGGAACCACTCCGGTGGCGGGGTGATGGGCGCGAACCTCGGCGATGTCAACGCCGACGGGATCCCCGACGTGTTCTTCTCGCAGGGTGGCCCGGCGGCGGGGACGGCGTCGATCTTCCAGCTGTCGACCGGCCTCGAGGAGGTCGAGGTCGAGGGGCTCGGCAAGGTGCTGATCCCGAAGTACGAGCACCGCAGCGACCTGATCGACTACCCGGCCGCCGAAGACCCGGCGTTCGTGGGGGAGTACCCGCCGTACCCGTACCGCGGCCACGCGGTGAACTTCACCGACTTCGATCGGAACGGAACGGTCGAGATCGCGCTGATCAACGGCGGTCCCGCCGACATGCCGGACATCGTGCGCGAGCCGAACCGCCTGTACGAGTTCACCTTGCCGACTGCCCCGCGGTGGTTCGCGGTGCAGTTGATCGGCAACGGTACCACCGTGAATCGGTCGGCGATCGGGGCGAAGGTCTCCGCCACGGTCCGGCGGTCGTCGGACGGGGTCGAGTGGACCCTGACGCGGTGGCTGCACGGCGGGAACGGATTCTCCGCCAACAACGGGTTCGACCTGTACTTCGGGATGGCAGACGCGGACCAGGTGGTCTCGCTCGACGTGACCTGGCCCGACGGCTCGGTGTCGCCGGTGGTCCCGCCGCCGGTGATCGGGGACGTCCTCCAGGTCTCCCAAGACGGGCAGGTCCGCGATCGCGACGAGCCCTGGCATCACTGAATTTTCCCGCTCGACCGCTCGGGGCTGGTTTCCCCGCTCGACCGCTCGGGGCTGGAAACCTCTGATATTACAGAACGACCCGCAGACTACGAATCTGTGAACCAGTAGTCGTGGACGGTCGAACGCCGACCCGATACGTTGGCCCTCCGCAGGAAGGAGGGAGACGAATGACTCGTCATTGTATCGTGGTGGCAGCGCTGCTCGCGGCCTGCTCCGGCGACAAGGACACGGGCACGACCGACACCGGCGTGGCCGACACCGACACCGACACCGACGCGGATTCCGACACGGACGCCGACACTGACGCCGACTCGGACACGGACAGCGACACCGACACCGACACCGACACGGACAGCGACACCGATGTCCAGCCGGTCGCCGGCATCCTGACCACCGACCTCGCGCTCGACCTCGAGACGCACGCCGCCACCGCGACGATCACCGTCGCCGGCTCGGCCGACACCCAGGTCACGTTCGAGATCGGTGACCTGACGATCAACGCCGTCACCGACGAGGCCGGGGCCGCGCGGGTCTACACCGCGTCCGGCTCGGAGCTGGTGGTCGACGTGACCCCGGCGGTCGATTCGACGATCGTCGTCGACTACACGTTCGCGGACCACAACGCGTTCGACGGATGGATGCCGGACAGCGGGCTGTCGTTCCTGTGGCCGTACTTCTGCGGGAACCTGTTCCCGTGCCACTCCGACCCGGCCGACGGCGTCGCGTTCACGATGAACGTCACCGGCTACGATCCGCGGCTGACCGCGGTGTATCCGGCGTCGATCCCGGGCGACGCCCCGTCGTACATGCCGGCGATCGCGCTCGGTCAGTACTCGAAGCAGGCCCTCGGCACCACCACCAACGGCACCACGGTCAACGTGTTCTACCTGCCGGGGGAGGCGCCGGCGATCGGCGCCGGGACCGAGCACCTGCTCGACGTGTTCGAGTTCTACGAGCAGACCTACGGTCCGTACTCGTTCGGCACCGACGTCGGCACCGTGTCCGCTCCGTGGGGCCCCGGCGCGTACGGCGGGATGGAGCACCACCCGTACTGGCACGTCGCGACCGACGCGCTGTCGGACCCGGACACCAACGCCCACGAGGCCGCCCACGGCTGGTTCGGCAACGGCGTCCGGATCGAGTGCTGGGAAGACTTCGTGCTGTCCGAGGGCACCGCGTCGTACCTCGCCGCCCACTCGCTCGAGGAGGTCGGCGGTCCGAACCTGTGGGCCGGCTACGCGGACAACATCGACGCGCTGTGCGGCGACTACGGCGCCACCACCGGTGTGCTGCCCCAGACCTGCGACCAGATCGACATCCTGTACGATCCGCTGTGGTCGTTCGTCCCGTACATGAAGGGCGCCTGCTTCTACGAGGACGTGGCGGACCTGATCGGGCCGGACGTGCTCGACACCGCGCTGGCGGACTTCTACCAGGCGAACGTCGGCAAGGCGGCTCCGATGGAGGAGCTGATCGAGGGCATCAAGTCGGCGTCCCCGACGGACGCGGTCGAGATCGACACCCTCGTGTTCGAGTGGCTGTCGGACGACACCCAGTGCCCGGTCGACGCCGGCCTGCGGTGCGGGACGCACGTCCCCCGGTAGGCTGCGGGTCCGAGCCGGATTCGCGGACTGCGGATCCGGTTTCTGACCGCCCGGGTTCGCGGGTCCAACGTCCGAGGAGGCTCGGATGTTGGTCTCGCTGGCCCTCGCCGGCTGTGTCACCCCCGACCCGGGACCCGCGCCGACCGACGGGCCGGCCGACCCGGCGGCGACGACCCCGGTCCCCCCGGACGATCCGGCGGCGTGGACCTTCGCGGACGACGACCCGGTCGACGACGAGGTCGACCTCGACGGCCTGTCGGAGGCACTCCAGGTCGCGGTCGACGCCGTGTTCGGGTGGGACGCCACCCCGGTCCTCGACGCGTACGACGCGCGGTACGCCGCTTCGGCCACCGAGGCGTGTCCGGACGCGGTGGACGACGGGCTCGGCAACACCTATTGGGCCAACGGGTGCAACACGCCCGACGGCGCCTACTTCGGCGGCTACGTCACCCGGACCGCGTTCGTCGACGTCCTGTCGGACGACGGCGCGTTCCTGCTCGACGGGCGGGCGGTGTCCGGCAACCTGACGCTGGTGGCGCCCGACGGCTCGACCCTCGACGTCGAGGGGACCGCGTCGGTCGTCACCGGCGCCTCTCCGGACGGCCTGACCGAGGTCGCCCAGTCGTCCCTGGTCGGAGGGTTCGCCGGAGACGGCGCGGACGCCACCGGGTTCCTCCGGGACGGCCCGCAGTCGCTGCAGGTCACCTGGACCCGCCTGACCGCGCCGAGCTTCGACGCCGCGCTGACCGTGGCCGACGCCGCGGTGAACCTCACGCTGGACGGTGACACCTACAGCGTGGCGTTCACCGGAGCGACCGCCGCCACGACGACGTTCGGCGCGGCGTGCGACGAGGAGCCCGGCGGGCAGGTCGAGATCCGCGATCCGAACGGGCGGTGGGCGGAGGTGGCGTTCTCCGGCCCGACGATCGACGGCTCTCCGGGGGTGCCCGGGGACTGCGACGGGTGCGGGATCGCGACGGTCGACGCGGTCGAGGTGGGTGAGGTGTGCGCAGCGTTCGGGTCGTGGCTGGAGGTCCGATGATCACCGTGTGGTGGATGGCGTGTGTCACGGAGCCCGGTCCGGACGTGAAGGACGGTCAGGCGCCAGCGGCGGACCCGGTCCGGGTGCCGATCGATCCGGTGAAGCTGGCCCGGCGGGCGTCGCTCGATCTCCGCGGTCGACCGCCGACCGCCGAGGAGTATCGGGCGGTGCTCGCGGATCCGACCGCGATCGAGGCGTCGATCGACGGGTGGCTGGCGGACGACGGGTTCGCCGACCGGATCGTCGACCTGTACGGGGAGATCTGGCTCACCCGGACCGAGGACTTCCCGTTCTCGTCGTACGATCTGCACGTCGACGACGAGGTCGCGTTCGACCGGGCGATCGGCGAGGAGCCGCTGCGGATCGTCGCGCGGGTCGCTGCCGAGGACCTGCCGTACACCGACGTCGTCACCGCCGACTGGACGATGGCCGACGAGACGCTCGCCGCCGCGTTCCCGATCGACCGACCGGACGGCGCGGGCTGGCTGCCGTCCCGGTACACCGACGGGCGCCCGGCCGCCGGCGCGCTCGCGACGACCGGCCTGATGTGGCGGTACACCTCGACCGCGTCGAACGCCAACCGGAAGCGGGCGAACCAGGTCAGCCGGATCCTGCTGTGCGCGGACTACCTGACCCGACCGATCGCGTTCGACCGGAACGTCGACCTGCTCGACGAGGGCGCCGTCCTCGACGCGTTGACCACCAACCCCGCGTGCGTGAACTGCCACGCGAGCCTCGATCCGCTGGCGGGCTACTTCTACGGGTTCTGGTCGTACGTGGAGGACTCGGCGATCGAGGCCAGCGTGTACCACCCGGACCGCGAGGCCGTGTGGGCCGACGTGACGGGCGTGGCGCCGGCGTACTACGGCCAGCCGGGCGCGTCGCTCGCCGACCTCGGGCGGCAGATCGCCGCGGATCCGCGGTTCGTCGA
>JBEBJW010000057.1:0-13951 GCA_040079715.1 Myxococcota bacterium
GCGATGAACAGGCTCGTCGTGTTGGGGTTCGCCGGGGTCGCGGCCGGGGTGATGGTCGCGTGGTGGATGCGTCGGACCCGGACCGCCGGGACCGCGCGGATGAGCGAGGACGAGCACGTCGACCTCGCGTCCGACGACTCGTTCCCGGCCAGCGACCCGCCCGCGTGGACCCGGTCGAACGCGTAGCGGCTCCGGACGCGCTGCGCGGTCAGCGCTCGGCGGCGCGGGCGAGCGCGCGGGGCGTGCCGAGGCAGGCGGTGAGCTGCTCGGCGTCGGTCCGGGCCGGGCAGCCCGCAGGTGTGGAGGTCGAACGGGTCGATCCCGTCGTCGACGCCGGGGCGGATCCGGTCGTCGAACCAGGTGGTCGACGCGAGGTAGGCGTACTGTCCCGCCAGTGCGAGCGCGCCGGCACCTCGTCGAGGTCCGGACCGGCGATCCCCACGCCGAGGCCGCCGCGACCGCGATCGCGGACGAGTCCTGGTGATCCGGAGGTACCGCGGACGGCGGGCGGCCCCGCCTCACAGCTGTGTGAGACCGTCGCCCCACGGGGACCAGCCCCGAGCGCTCGAGCGGGGATCGCGCCGCCGCCCGTCGACCGGTCAGGTCAGCACGGGTCGTTGGTCGCCCGGGGGGTGCCGCGGTCGGTCGCCGCGTACACCGTCGTCGCCTCGCACCACGCCGCCGGATCGTCGTTCGCCGCGGCCGAGGGCTGCCCGAGCGCCGGATCGAGCGACATCGACGCGCCGGTCGGCTCGATCCACAGCGCCCCGTCGTCCCACGCCACCCGGTCGAGCTCGCCGGCCGGGCCCTCGAGCACCAGCTCGTCCGCGCCGTTCGCGAGCGACAGGGCCGTCCCGAACGCGTAGTCGACCTGCGGGGTCGAGGTGACGTCGCGGGCGAGCACCACCCGTCCGCCGGCCGCGAGCTGCACCGACCCGGTGACGGTGAACGTGTCGATCCCGTCGTCGCGGACCACGAGCCCGTCGAGATCGATCGCCGACGAGGTGGCGTTGCCGATCTCGAACCACTCGCCGAGCTCGTCGGTGACGTCCGACGGGTTCCGCATGATCTCGGTGATCACGAGGTCGCCGGCGGTGAGGTCCGCCACCCCGAGCGGGCCCGGATCGGTGTCTGCGTCGCTGTCAGCGTCGGCGTCCGCGTCGCTGTCGGCGTCCGCGTCGCTGTCGGCGTCCGCGTCGCTGTCGGAGTCCGCGTCGCTGTCGGAGTCCGCGTCGCTGTCGGAGTCCGCGTCGCTGTCGGTGTCCGCGTCGCTGTCGGTGTCCGCGTCGCTGTCGGTGTCCGCGTCGCTGTCGGTGTCCGCGTCGCTGTCGGCGTCGGTGTCTGCGTCACCTTCGCCGCCGGTGTCGCCCCCGGTGCCGGTGTGGGCGGTCGCCGTGTCGACGTCCGCGTCGCTGTCCGCGTCGGCGTCGGCGTCGAGCACCGTCAGATCCGGCCCGTCGTCCGCTCCGCTGACCGTGACCGGCGCCAGGCCGCCACAACCCGCCAGGATCGCGAGGATCATCGCCTCCCTCCAGCGCGCTCGTCCGTAGCACGATTCGGGTGGTCGCGCCCGGCGGCTATACTCGCGACCTGCCGGGAGAGGACGTGGGGATGATTCACTGGCTGGGGGTCGCGTTCGCGGGCGATCCCCCCACCGACGATGTCGTCGCTGCCGCGCTCGATGCCGAGTTGACCCGCACGGTCGACGCGTGGAAGGGCGACCCGCAGGCGCCGTACTACCTGTCGTACCGGATGACGGACGCGCGCACCTGGTCGCTGTCCGCGCGGTACGGGGCCCTCGACGACGACCGGACCGAGCGGAGCCGGGTCCTCGACGTGTCGGCGCGGGTCGGCTCGCCGGCGCGCGACTCGACCCACCGGCTGAAGGGCGAGTACGACGACAGCAACTTCCACCTCGCCGAGCAGCTCCCGCTCGAGGCGAGCCAGCCGGCCCTCCAGTCGGCGATCTGGATCGCGACCCACAAGGAGCTCGGCGACGCGCAGGAGCGGTGGGTGCGGGTCCAGGCGAACCAGACGGTGATGGTCGAGGACGAAGACCCGTCCGGCGACTTCAGCGTCGAGCCCCCGGTGGTCGATCTCGGCCCGCCGGCCGACCTCGTGTTCGACCCGGCGCCGTGGAAGCCGGTGCTGATCGAGCTGTCGTCGATGCTCGACGCCCGCGACGACGTGACGCAGTCGTCGGCGAACGTCGCGGCGGTCAGCGGCACCGAGTACTTCGTGTCGACCGAGGGCACGCGGATCCGCCAGGCGCGCGAGTGGGTGCGGGTCTCGCTCCAGGTCTCGACCACCGCGGACGACGGGATGGAGATCGGCCTGTACCGCTGGAAGGACGTGACCGACCCGTCGGCGCTGCCGGACGCGGCCACGCTCCGGACCTGGGCGGCGGATCTGGTGGCGGACCTCGACGAGATGCGGGCGGCGCCGGCCGGCGACCCGTACAGCGGCCCGGTGCTGCTCCGCGGGCGGGCCGCCGGGGTGTTCGTCCACGAGGTGCTCGGGCACCGCACCGAGGGCCAGCGCCAGAAGGACGAGGACGAAGGCCAGACGTTCACCGACAAGGTCGGCGAGCGCGTCCTGCCGCCCACCGTCACCGTGATCGACGACCCGACCCTCGCCGACTACGCCGGGGAGGACCTGAACGGCCACTACCGGTACGATCAGGAGGGCGTCGCGGCCCAGCGGGCGGTGCTGGTCGAGGACGGCGTGTTCAAGGGGTTCCTGATGTCGCGATCCCCGATCGAGGGGTTCGACCGGAGCAACGGGCACGGACGCGCCCAGGGCCAGCGCCAGCCGGTGGCCCGGATGGCGAACACGATCCTCCAGACGTCCGACCCGCGGCCGGCCGCCGAGCTCCGCAAGACGCTGCTGGCCGAGGTCAAGCGCCAGGGCCGGAGCTACGGGCTGCTGGTCGACGAGATCGACGGCGGGTTCACCCTGACCGGCCGGGTGATGCCGAACGCGTTCAACGTCCGGGCGGTGACCGCGTGGAAGGTGTACCCGGACGGTCGGCCGGACGAGCGGGTCCGGGGGGTCGACCTCGTCGGGACGCCGCTCGTCGCGCTGTCGAACGTGATCGCGGTCGGCGACGATCCGGCGGTGTTCAACGGGTTCTGCGGGGCGGAGAGCGGGATGGTGCCGAACAGCGCGGTGTCGCCGAGCCTGCTCCTCCGGACGCTCGAGGTCCAGAAGAAGGAGAAGGACACCGAGCGGCCGCCGCTGTTGCCGAAGCCGAAGGCCGGGGGTGACACGTGAGCGCGCTCACTGTCGGGCTCACCGGCGCGATCCTCACGGGGTCGGTCGCAGGGTCGGTCGCCTACGGCGCGGATCCGTTCGTCGACGGGATCCGGGCCGAGATGGACCGCGGCAAGGCCGAGCTGAAGCTGCCGGACGCCGAGGGCCCGTACCACCTGGCCGCCCTCGCGTACGACACCCACGCGGTGTCGATCACCGCCTCGCTCGGGGGGATCGTGTCCCGCGACGAGCGGCCCGGCAGGCGGCTCGGGATGGTGGTCCGGTCGGGGTCGACCGACCTCGACAACACGAACTTCGACACCTACCCGAACGGGATCGGCGCGCAGGACCTCGTGTCGGAGGACCACCTGCTCGCGATCCGGCACGACAGCTGGCTGCTGTGCGACCGGCTGTACAAGCAGGCCGTCCAGGCGCGGGCGGCGAAGGTCGCGGCGATGGCGCGGCGGGCGACCCCGGACGACGTGCCGGACTTCGCGCCGGGCGCGCCGGTCACCGCGTCCGCTCCGGCCCAGCCCGCGTACGACGCCGACCAGCTCGATCTCCTGGCCCGCACGCTGTCCGGCGTGTTCCTGGCCCACCCGACGATCGAGTGGTCGCAGGTGTACATCGACGCCGAAGCCGGGCGGCGGGTGATGCTCGACACCGGCGGGGTCGAGGTGATCGAGCCGGTCGGGGAGCTCGCGGTGCGGGTGGTCGCGCGGACCCGGGCCGTCGAGGGGGCGACCCAGATCGACCAGCGGCTGTGGATCGTCCGGTCCGCCGACGCGCTGCCCCCGCTCGAGGCGCTGGTGGTCGAGACCGAGGCGCTGGCGGCCGGGCTCGAGGCGTGGCGGGCGCTGCCGGTGCTCGACGAGGAGTACGTCGGGCCGGTGCTGGTCCGCGATCAGGCCGCGATCGATCTGGTCCGGCACCTGATCGCGCCGTCGCTGATCGGGACCCCGCCCGAGGAGCAGCCGCCGGTCGGCAGCCGGGTGATCTCGTTCGACTCGGACGGCGACGGCGGGCCGCTCCAGCCGCACCGCCGCCTGCTGCCGGCGGGGTGGGGGATCGACGACGATCCCGGTCGCGATCCGCAGCGGGCAAGCGCCTACGCGTACGACTGGGAGGGGCAGCCCGCGCAGGCGGTGACCCTGGTGAAGGACGGGATCGTCCAGAACCACCTGATGTCGCGGATCCCGAGCGACACGTTCCGGGCGTCGAACGGGCACGCGCGGGTCGGGCCGGGCCAGCTCCCGCGGGCGCTGGCGGCGGATCTGCGGGTGACGGCCCCGTCGGTCGCGACCGCGCGCAAGCAGCACAAGGCCGCGATCAAGCTCGCCGCGGCGTACGGGCTCGACCACTACGTGGTGGTGACCCGCCTGCGGGACCCGTCGGTCGAGTGGCTCGACGGCGGGCCGCTGGTGTCGATGCGCGACTTCGACGACGCGTCGACGGTGCCTGCGCCGCTCGAGATCACCCGGGTGTTCCGCGACGGTCGGACCGAGCGGCTGCGCGGGGCCGCGCTCGACGGGCTGGACCTCCGGTCGTTCAAGGAGGTCGTGCTCGGGGGCGAGGTCCACACCGCCGCGGTCGAGAGCGAGGCGGGGTCTGCGTTCCGCGGGCCGAACGCGGGGTTCCCGATCACGTTCACCGTCCCGGACCTGCTGTTCGACGAGGTGGTGGTCGAGCCGTCCCCCGTCGACGCCGAGCACCCGCCGCGGCTGCCGAACCCGCTCGCCGCCCGGTAGTGGATCCGCACGTCCGCCGGCGGCGTGGGGTTCCGGGTGGCGTCCCGTCCCCCGTCGCCTCCGGCATGCGACCGTGGAGCCGATCGATATTACACATCAGATGTCGCATAGCGAGCGTGGTGCAATGTATGGTCGCGGGATGACCTCCCTGCTCTCGTTCCTGGCGATCGCGTGCGTCGACCCCAGGTCCCCGTCCGGGCCCGACCACTCTGCGTCGCTGCCCACGTCGTCCGCCTCCACGCCGTCCACGACGCCGGATCCGTCGACCCCCACCGGTGAGCCGTCGCAACCGACCACCGACACCGGCCCCGCCCCGGTCGGCCCGTTCGAGCCGAACCCGACGCTGGCCGGGCTCGCCGCCGGCACTTGGCTCGCGCTCGACCTCGACGGAATCGAGATCGACGGCCAGTTCGCCTACTCCGGTGGTGCCTACGACCGGGTCCACCACCAGTTCCTGGTGTTCGGCGGCGGACATGCGGACGGGTGGCGCAACGATGTCCTCGCGTTCGACATCTCGACCGCCACCTGGCAGGCGATGTACCCGCCGACCCCAGAGTCCGATTACCGATGCGACAACGTGGACGAGACGACGCCCGGGATGTTGCTGTCGAGCGGGATGCCGGCTTCGCGTCACAGCTACGACCAGATCGAGTTCATCGACCACCTCGGCGCGATGATCGTCTGGTCGGGCACCACGTGGTCCGGGATCTGGGGTTGCCCGGGGAACACGCTTCCCGCCGACACCTGGCTTTACGATCCGGCCGCGAACGGGTGGAGCTACAAGAACGTCGGGCGGGGACCCCAGCCGACCGGTGAGGGCTGGAGCGGCGGCTACGACCCGATCGGCGAGCGGTATTACGCGTACGCACAGGGTGTGACCTGGTCGTACGACGAGGTCGCCGACCGGTGGGACGACGTGCGCGCTGGGGGTCAGGCGCCGGAGGGGTACGATCTGCCGATCACCACCGACCGGTCTCGCCGACAGCTGTACCGCCTGTCGGGGGCGTCGCTGTTCCGCTACGACATCCCGTCCAACCGGTGGGAGGACACCGGGGCGACCGGGACCCCGCCTCCCTCCGATCACTACGTGGCGAGCTACGACGAGCAGAGCGACGTGCTGGTCGTCGCCGCAGGGACCGCGATCTGGGTGTACCACATCGACACCAACGCCTGGGAGATGCTGGCGTCGACCGGCGGGTCCGAGGTCACCTCGAGCGAACACGTCAACCAGCGGTTCTTCTACGATCCCGTCGACGACGTCCACCTGCTGATCACGCTCGACTCGCCGACGGTGACGTACGGTCGGGCTCAGACCTGGGCCTACAAGTACCGGTAGGGCCTCAGACGCGGCCGACGAAGTCGTAGCCGGCCTTCTCGACCGCCTGGCGGATCCGGTCGTCGGTGAACGTGCCCTTGACCCGCGCGGTGTGGGCCTCGAGCGACACCTCGGCGACCTCGACCCCGGCGGCCTGCAGCGCCTTGGTGACCGAGCCCACGCAGCCCGAGCACGTCATGCCCTCGATCTTGTACGTCGCTTCCATCACAGCCTCCCGCGCCGCAGCAGCAGCGCGTTGGTCACCACCGACACGCTCGAGAACGCCATCGCGGTGCCCGCGATCATCGGGGTCAGCAGCCCCGCCGCCCCCCGCGGGATCCCGATGGTGGTGTACACGAACGCCCAGAACAGGTTCTGGCGGATCTTCCGGATCGTGGCCCGGCTGATCGCGATCGCGTCGGCCACGAGGCCAGGATCGGGCCGGATCAGCGTGACCGGTGCGGTGCTCCGGGCCACGTCCGAGCCGGTACCCATCGCGAACCCGACGTCCGCGGCGGCGAGCGCGGGCGCGTCGTTGACCCCGTCGCCGACCATCGCCACCACGTCGCCGGCGGCCCGCAGCGCGGTCACCGCGGCGGCCTTGTCGGCCGGCAGGACCTCGGCGCGGACCTCGTCGATCCCCACGGCCTCCGCGACGGCCTGCGCTGCGCGCCGGTGGTCTCCGGTCAACAGCACGGTCCGGATCCCGGCCGCGTGCAGCCGCCGGACCGCGGGGCGGCTCTCGTCGCGGACCTGGTCCCGGATCCCGATCGCGCCGAGGACCACGCCGCCGCGGGCGACCCACACCACCGTGGCGCCGCTCTCCTCGAGCCGATCGGCCTCGGCCGCCACGGCGGACCGGTCGAGCCCGAGCTCGTCGAACCACCGCGGGCTGCCGACGCTGACCGGCAGGCCGTCCACCGTGGCGGTCATCCCGCGGCCTGCCACCGCCGCCGCGTCCACGCTCGCGGGCACCTCGGCCCCCCGCGACCGGGCTTCGTCGCGGATCGCCTTCGCCAGGGGGTGCTCGCTGTCGCGTTGCGCTCCCGCCGCCACCGCGAGGACCGCGGCCGGATCCGCGCTCGGGTCTGCAGGGAGCACGTCCGACACCGACGGCCGACCTTCGGTCAACGTGCCGGTCTTGTCGAACACCACCACCGTGACCCGGTGGGCGCCCTCGAGCGCCTCGGCGTCCCGGATCAGCACCCCGCGGCCAGCGGCGATCCCGGTCCCGACCATCACCGCGGTCGGGGTGGCGAGCCCGAGGGCGCACGGACAGGCGATCACCAGCACGCTGACCGCGTTGACGATCGACCGCTCGAACCCCGCGCCGGCGAGCGCCCACCCGATCCCGGTCAACGCCGCCACGACCAGCACGGTCGGCACGAACACCGCGCTCACCCGGTCGACCAGCCGTTGGACCGGGGCCTTGCTCGCGGCCGCGTCTTCCACGCTGCGGACGATCGACGCGAGCGCGCTGTCCGCGCCGACGGCCTCGGTCCGGATCCGCAGCACGCCCTCGCCGTTGATCGAGCCGCCGATCACCTTCGCGCCGACGCCCCGCGGGATGGGCAGGGACTCGCCGGTCAACAGGCTCTCGTCGACCGCGCTGGCGCCCTCGACCACCTCGCCGTCGACGGGGATCTGCTCGCCGGGCCGCACGACCACGATCTCACCGGCGCCCACGGCCTCTGGCGCGACCTCGACCTCGGCGCCGTCGCGGATCACCCGCGCGACGGCCGGGCGCAGGGCGGACAGGGCGCGGATCGCGTCGGTGGTCGACCGCTTGGCCCGGTCCTCGAGCCACTTGCCGAGGCGGACCAGCGCGACCAGCGAGGCCGACGCCTCGAAGTACAGGTGGTCGGTCCCGGTCAGCCAGCCGCCGACCGACAATGCGTACGCCGCGGTCGACCCGAGCGCGACCAGCACGTCCATGTTCGGCGCGCCGCCGCGGACCGCTCGGTAGCCGCTGCGGTAGAACCGCGCCCCGGCGCCGAACTGCACCGGGGTGGCGAGGGCGAACTGGAGCCACCCCGGCAGCATCCAGTGGACCCCGAACCACATCGCCACCATCGGCGCGACCAGCGGGAGGGTCAACGCGAGGCTGCCGACCAGCCAGGCGAGCTCGCGGGTGGCGGCGGCCTCGGCCGTGGCGCTCGCGGCGGCCTGGGCCTCGGCGTCGGTCGGAGCGAGGGTGGCGCCGTAGCCCGCGCCGCGGACCGCGCCGATCAGCAGCTCTGGGGTCGCCACCCCCGACAGGCCGGCGATCGTGGCGCGGTTCGTCGCGAGGTTCACGCTGGCCGACACCACGCCGGGGACGCGCCGCAGCACCTTCTCGATCCGGGCGGCGCAGCTCGCGCAGGTCATCCCGGTGAGGTCGAGCCGCAGCGTGTCTGGCCGGACCCCGTACCCCGCACCCCCGATCGCGGCGGCGATCGCGTCGGCGGAGGTCTTCGCGGCGTCGTACGCCACGGTCGCGCGCTCGGTGGCGAGGTTGACCCGGGCGTCGGACACCCCGTCGACCCGGCCGACGACCTTCTCGATCCGCGCGGCGCAGGCGGCGCAGGTCATGCCGGTGACGGGCAGGGTGACGGTGGCCATCGGTGGTCCGTAACCACCGGCCGCGCCCGGTGATCATCCCGTCACGTCACCATCCCGTGGACCAGGTCGTACAGCGCCCCGAGGCCCCACCGGAACCCGTCGACCGGGATCCGCTCGTCGTTGCCGTGGAACATCGCCGAGAACGCGACCCCCGGCGGCAGCTTCACCGGCGAGAACCCCCAGCACTTCGACCCGAGCCGGCTGTACGCCTTCGCGTCGGTGAACCCGGGGATCATCGTGCGGACCACGATCCCGTCCGGGTCGTGCCGGCGGATCACCTCGGTGATCCGGGCCGCGATCGGGTCGTCCCACGACGTCTCGACCGCCGGCAGCGCCTTGTCGACGTGGATCTCGTAGTCGGGGCCGATCACCGCGCGGATCTCCCGCACGAAGTCGTCGGTCGACTGGCCGGGGAGCAGCCGCCCGTCGACCTGGAGGCTCGCCGAGCCCGGCACCTGGTTGATCTTGTCCCCGGCGCGCACGACGGTCGGGTTCGCGGTGTTGTGGAGCGCGGCGTCGAACGTGGCGGCGAGCGACGGGTCCGGGAACACGTGGTCGAGCAGGTGGTCGCACAGGGCCGGGTTCAGCAGCCCGCGCAGCACCCACGAGTTCGGCGCGGACTGGTTGGCAGCCAAGGTCCGGATCTGCCCGTCGACCACCGGGGTCACGTGGACCGGCAGCCGGCGCTCGGCGAGGCGGGTCATCGCGCGGGCGAGCTTCGGGATCGGGTTGTCACGGTTCGGGAGCGAGCCGTGGCCCGGCGTGCCGCGCGCGGTGATCGTCAGCCAACAGATGCCCTTCTCCGCGACCTGGATCGGGTAGAACCGCTTGCCGCCCGAGTGGAGGGTGAACCCGCCGATCTCGGAGATCGCGTACTCGGCGCGGACCTTGTCCGGGTGGTGGTCCACGAGCCAGGTCGAGCCGGCGTCGCAGCCGGCCTCCTCGTCCGCCACCCCGGCGAAGATCAGGTCGCGGGTCAGCGTGGCCCCGCTCCGCGCGAGCAGCTCGACCACGGTCGCGCTCATCGCCACCATGTTCTTCATGTCGATGGCCCCCCGGCCCCACAGCCAGCCGTCGTGGACCTCGCCGCCGAACGGCGCCCGGGACCAGGTCGCCGGGTCGGCCGGCACCACGTCGAGGTGGCCCGACAACAGGATCGGCGGTCCGCCGGTGCCCGACCCGGGGATCCGCACCACCACGTTGCCGCGTCCGGGTGCGGACTCGAGGACCTCGGGCTCGAGCCCCGCCGCGGCGAACCGGTCGGCGAGGAGCGTGGCGGCGGGCAGCTCGGCGACCGCGCGGTCCGGCGCGTTGGTGGTGTCGATCCGCAGCAGGGCGCGGAACAGGTCGAGGGCGGCGTCGCCGGCGGCGGTCCAGTCGACGGCGTCGGGTCGGGGTGCGGTGGTCATGCGCGCGACGATAGCCCGTGCGGGCCGACCGCGGTCGGGCTCCGGCCTTCCGCGCCGAACGCAGGCGAGGTACGTTCGCCCGATGATCGCCTTGCTCGTCGGTTGCACCGGTGCCCCCGTACCCACCCCGTCGGACCCGCAGCCGGACGAGGTCGGGTGGACCCGCGGGCTGCCGCCGCTGCCGGTTGGGCCGCGTGGGCACCACCAGCTCCGGACGATCGTCCACCTGCACTCCCCGTGGTCCCACGACGCGTGCGACAACGACCCGCAGCCGGACGGCGTCGTCAACGAGCCCTGCCTCGAGGATCTCCGCCGCGGCCTGTGCGACGCCGGGATCGACGCCGCGTTCGTCACCGACCACCCGGCCTACGCGGCCGAGCAGCCGTACGACCAGCTCGTCCACCCGCGCCCGGGCGACGTCCCGGTCGAGCACGGCAGCCGGCTGACCTGCGACGACGGCCGGTCCGTCCTGTGGATGCCCGGGATCGAGGACGAGCTGATGCCGCTGTCGCTCGATCGGCACGTCGCCGGCAACGACGCGGTCGAGAACGACCGGCTGTACAACGGGTACGACGCCGAGGCGGTCGAGGCCGAGCGCGACGCAGGCGCGGCGGTGTTCGTCGCCCACACCGAGCAGCGGGCCCTCGACGACCTGATCCGCCTGCAGGACGCCGGGATGGCCGGGGTCGAGGTGTTCAACCTCCACGCGATGTTCGCGCCGGACATCCGCCAGGACGCGCTCGGGCTCGACCCGATCGGCTGGGTCAGCGACATCCTCCCGTTCACCGCCGCCGACCAGACCGGCGAGCCGGACCTGCTGATGCTCGGGGTGCTGCAGGCGCAGCCGCCGTCGCTGGCCTCGTGGGACGCGCTGCTCGCCCGGGCGCCCACCACCGGGGTCGCCGGCACCGACGCCCACCAGAACGTGCTCCCGGTCCCGCTCCGCGACGGGGAGCGCGGCGACTCCTACCGCCGGATGCTGCGGTGGTTCTCGAACGTGGTGCTCGCGGACGGCGACGCCCCGGACGATCTCCAGGCCGCGATCGCCAGCGGGCGGACCTACGTGGCGTTCGAGATCCTCGGGACGCCGGCCGGGTTCGACGCGCACCTCGAGCGGCCGGACGGGACGATCGGCGAACCCGGGTCGACGTCGCCGGACGGGACCGTCGTCGTGACCTGCCCGACGCTCGATCCCCGGTCGCCGCACGGGCTCGACGCGCCGGAGATCACGGTCCACGTGCTGAAGGACGGGGCGAAGTGGCAGGAGGGCTGCGGATCGTGGCCGGCGGACGGGCCCGGGGTGTACCGCGTGGAGGTCGAGATCGTCCCGCACCACCTCCGGCCGTTCCTCGGCGACGACCCGGAGATCTGGCTCCACCCGTACCCCTGGATCTACGGCAACGCGCTGCGGGTCGGGATCTGACGTGGCCCAGCGCCCGGTGGTGTTCGACAAGGCGCGGTTCCACCTCGACTCGGTCCGGAGCCACGGCCTCGACGACCGCCAGGCCTACGTCCACGGGGGGATGTTCTTCGGGTGGGCCGTCGACCGCGGCCTCGTGCTGCCGTGGGTCGAGGACGCAGACCCGGACGCGTTCGCGGCGTACCGCCGGCGGGAGATCACCGGCCCCGCGCTGTTCGCGTCGGTCGACGGCGCGGTGATCGACGACCAGTTCACCGACGAGGGGCTCGCGTTCGTCGCGACGTACTTCGACCTGCGGACGGGCGCGTTCCTCGGCGACTGGACCCAGACGATGGCCGCGGGGCTCCCGTCGGAGTTCCACGTGGCGGACACCTGGGACAACGCGGCGAAGTTCGCGGCGATGGTCGACGCGCGGCACGCCGCGTGGCGGGCGACCTGGGACACGGCGCAGGGGCGGCTCGATCTGCGGCGGGACGCGGCGGAGACCCCGGAGCTGCCGGCGTCGCTCGTGCTCCCGGCCGTGCCGATCACGTCCGGGGTGGTGCTGCCGCAGGGTCCGCTCGGGATCCGCGCGGTCCGACCAGCGAGCCAGCGGGCGGTGGACCGGGCGCTGGCCGGCGATCGGCGGCTGTGGCTGGTCACGGTCCGACGTCCGGGCAAGGTCCCCGACCCGGGCCCCGGCGACCTCGTCGAGACCGGCGTGGTCGCCGAGATCGTCACCGTGACCCCGGCGGTGGACCGGCCTGGCGCGCGCGACCTCGTGCTCCAGTGCGTCGCGCGGGCCGAGCTCGTGGGGTGGATCGACGCGGCCGAGCTGGTGGCGCGGGTGGCGGTCCTGCCGGAGCCCGAGCCGACCGAGGACGAGCAGCTCGTGGTCGACGAGGTGCGCCTGCTGGCGGTCGACGTGGCGCGCCGGCGGGCGGAGCGCGGGGAGGCGCCCGGGAACCTCGCCCTGTCCGCGACCCTCCACGGGGCGGCGCTGCTCGACGCGATCGCGCGGGACCTGCAGGCGAGCCGCCAGGAGCTGCTGACGGTGCTGGAGGCGCCGGAGCTGGGGATCCGGGCCGAGGTGGTCCGGTCGATGCTCGAGCGGGAGCCCTGACGGCTCGACGGCGGGCCTCGAGAGCCGCGGGAGCAGGGTCCTGCGACCTCGGACGGTCGCCACCTGCGAACCGCGGTCCTGGGCCGATCTGGGACGGTCGCGAGGCCGATCCGCGGGACGTCGCGAGGGCGGTCTGCGGGGCGATGTCGGCGTCAGGGAGCTCCGTGAGCGCGGCGCCCTGCGCCCGAGGCGCCGGCACGAGTCGCGTCAGCGGTCCGGGATGGCGACGCAGCCGCAGTCGAGCCCGAACCCCCGGAGGAGCAGGGTCATCGCGGTCTCGCACAGGCCGTCGAGCGGTCGCATCGGGATCGTGCCGTCCGGCGGCATCACGAGGTGGAGCGCGACCAACCCGTGGAGCGAGCCCCACAGCGTCTGCGCCACCACGTGCGGATCCCACGACGGGTGGATCGCGCCGGCGGCGAGGGCGCTGGTCACGGCCCCGACCAGCAGCGTGTACGCGTCGGCCCCGGGCTTCAGCGCCGGATCGACCTTCGGCCGCTCGGTCATGAACAACAGGCGGTACTGGTGCGGGAACTCGCGCGCGAACTGGATCAGCGCCCGGCCGAGCGCGTGGAGCGTCTCGACCGCGTCGCCGTTGGTCGGCACCAGGCTGAACGCCTCGGTGAACGCGCGGAAGTCGCAGACCGACAGCTCGGTCATCAGCGACTCCTTGTCCGCGAAGTGGACGTAGATCGCGGTCGGGCTGTATTCGATCCGATCGGCGATCTTCCGCATCGTGACGGCTTCGTAGCCGTTCTCGACGAACAGCTCGCGCGCCGCGTCGAGGATCCGCTGGCGCGTCGCCATCTTCTCGCGCTCTCGGCGCTCCTTGCTCCCCACGACGCGACCCTCCACGATCGACCCTACGCGCCCGCCGGGGACCCGTCCAGGCCTCCGGGCTCGGCGATCGGCGGTGCCAGCAGCTTGTAGGCCACCGGGGTGACGATCCGCGCGAGCAGCGTCGACGAGATCAGCCCACCGATGATCACGAACGCGAGCGGAGAATACAGCGCCGAGCCCTCGGCGGCCAGCGGGATCAGCCCGCCGAGCGCGGTGGCGGTCGTGAGCACGATCGGGAGGAACCGGAGCTCGCCCGCGCGGGCG
>JBEBJW010000058.1:0-13843 GCA_040079715.1 Myxococcota bacterium
GCGCTCCAGGGCTGGATGGCGTACCGGGCGCGGCGGGTGGTCGGGATGGCGGTGGACGGCCCGCTCGGGGTCGGGGTCCACGTGGTGTGGTTCCACAGCCCGACCTGCGGGCCGTGTCGGGCGATGCAGCCGGCGATCGACGCGCTCGCGTCGACCCACCCGGGGCTGCACCCGGTGGACGTGACGGTCGACCCGGCGCTGGCGGCGAAGCTCGGGGTGATGGCGACCCCGACCACGGTCCGGGTGGCGGACGGGACGGTCACCGCGAGCCGGGTCGGGGTGATGCGGGAGGCGGAGCTCGAGGCCTGGCTCGCCCCGGGCTGATGTCAGGTGAACAGCTCGACCGCGGCCCGGAACGTGTTCAGGTGGACCTCGACGACCTTCGACACGTCGGTGGTGTAGCCGCCGGCCAGCACCCACGCGACCGGCACCCCGCGGCGCCGGCACGCGTCGAGCACCCACCGGTCCCGGGCCCGCAGATCGGCGTGGCCGAGCTCGAGCGGCGAGTACGGGTCCTCCCGGTACGGGTCCGCGCCCGCCTGGTACAGCACCACGTCCGGCCGCGCCCGGTCGAACGCCGGCTCGACCGCCCCGATCACCGCGTCGAGGTATGCCGCGCCGTCCGCGCCGCCCGGGACCGCGACCGACACGGCGTTCGCGGTGTCCGGCGGGGCCCGGAACGTCGACACGTCGCGGAACGCCTGGTTCGCCCGGTACCCGTTCCCGTATACCGACACCTGGTGCGCCCACGGGCGGGTCTCGAGCAGCGCGGCGGTGCCGTTGCCGTAGTGGAGATCGAGGTCGACGATCAGCGCCCGGAGGCCCGGTCGGTCGAGCCGCACCGCCTCGAGCCCGACCACGAGCCCGTTGAACGTGCAGAACCCCTCGCCGTGGTCGGCGTGCGCGTGGTGGAACCCGCTGGCGACGTTCGCCGCCACCCCGTCCGCCAGCGCCGATCGGATCGCGGCGACGCAGCCCCCGGCCGTGTGCCGGACCGACGCCGCCAACCCGGGCGACCACGGGAACTTCTGGGACTCGGCCATCGCCCGCGGCTCCCCGGTCGCGACCGCTCGGACGTAGTCCGCGGTGTGGACCCACAGCAGGTCGGCGTCGGTGACGGGCTCCGGGGCCGCGAACGACACCGGCAGCCCCTCGGCGACCACCGCGTCTCGCACGAGCTGGAACTTCCGGATCGGCATCACGTGATCGCCGAGCTCGGCGGTGTACGCGGGGGACCACCAGGCCCGGATCGGGCTCACCGCGCCACCGACGCCACCGAGTCCAGCGCGTCGAGCAGCTCGTCCACGTGGCGCGACCCGAACACCAGCGCCGGCCGGAACCGGATCGACCGGTCCCCGGACCCGCCGGCCTCGACCCCCGCCTGGCGCAGCCCGTGGACCAGCCGGTCGCGGGTCGGTCCGTCCGGGGCGTCGATCGCGGCGAACGTCCCGAGGCCGCGCGCCTGGCCGTACACCGCCGGGTGCCGCTCGCACAGCCCCTCGAGCCCGGCGACGAGCCGCGCCCCGACCGCGCGGGTGTGGTCGATCAGGCGGTCGCGGACGATCACGTCGTGGATGATCCCGAACTGCGCCGCCCGGAACGGGTCGCCGAGGAACGTGTTGTACAGCCGCAGCGGCTGCGCCGGCTCGAGCTCCGGCCGGAGGTGGACCCCGCCGAGCTGGAACTTCTTCGACCAGGTGACGGCGTCCGGCGGCTCGGTCAGCCCCCACTGGGTGTGGGCCCAGAACGTCCCGGTCGCGCCGACCGCGGTCTGGACCTCGTCGACGATCATCGCCGCCGCGAACCGCGAGCACAGCGCCCGCAGCTCCCGGAAGAACGCCGGGCTCGCGTGCCGATCCCCGCCCTCCCCCTGGATCGGCTCGACGATCACCGCGGCGACGGCGCCGTGCTCCCGCAGCAACACGTCGTGGACCTGCTGGAGGACCCGCGCCTCGAGCTCCCGGTTGTGGTCGGCGTTCGCGTCGAGCGGGAACCGGTTCGCGGGGAACGGCACCACCGGCCAGTCGAACGCCGGGAAGTCCAGCTTGTGGATCGGCTTGCTCCGGGTCGCCGACAGCGCGCCGAGCGACCGCCCGTGGAACGAGCCCTCGAACGACAGCACCTTCAGCTCGCGGATCCCGCGCTGCCGGTTGTCCATCACCCGCGCGAGGTCGTCGTCGGTCCAGCCGGCGCCGCCGCGGATCCGCCCCGCCTTCCACGCGAACGCCGCCTTGATCGCGTTCTCGACCGCCTCCGCGCCCGAGTTGACGGTGAGCAGCCGCGGCAGCCCGCCCGGCGCGACCGCGGCGAACACCCCCTCGACGAGATCGACCCACTCCGGCGGCGGCGCCACCCCGAGCGCCGGCCGCCAGCCGAGCGCCCAGTCCAGCCGCCCGGAGGCGAGCGCGTCGGTCATCGCCGGCGGGTTGTACCCGATCGGCACGCAGGCGATGTGGCCGTACACGTCGAGCAGGACGTTGCCGTCGACGTCGACCGCGTAGTTCCCCCGGCTCGCCCGGGCGTCCTGGTAGTAGTGGATCGGCCGGGCGTCCTGGTGCTGGAGGTGCCGCGCCCGCAGCGCCTCGGACCGCGGCCCGGGGATCGGCGTGCGGACCGACGCGCGCTCGGGCTCCCCCGGGAACGCCGGCGCGAGATCGAGCGAGGGAGCGAGGGTCACCGGGGCCTCCAGGCTTCGGGGTACAGCGGCAGCAGGCGGTCCTTCGACAGCGCGGTCAACCGCGGCGTGTCGTCCGGGCCGGTCGGCAGGTCCCACAGCGGCAGCTCCGCCCGCGGATCGAGCACGTTGCGGAGCGCGTGGGCCCGGATCGGCCCGAGCTGGCGCGGATCGACCGCCGGGCGATGGATCACCGCGAGGTGGTCGAGGATCGCGATCGCCCGGGCGGCCGGGAGCGTGTCGCGGCGCTCCTCCCCGACCTGCCGGACCAGCAGCACGAACGGCAGCGGGACGGGCTCGATCCCGAGCGCGACGCAGTCGCGGAAGTCCGGTTGCGCGTACGGGACCACCGGCGGCGGCACCACCTTGAACCCGGCGCGGCGGTACGCGATCAGCCGGATCGCGGTGTCCGCGGCGGTCGGATCGGTCATCTCCATCTCCGCCACCAGCACGATCTCGGCGTCCGGGACCCCGAGCGCCGCGGCGTCGGTCCGCGCGTGGACCACCGGCGCCGCCCGGAGCAGCGCCGCCACCCCGGTCCGTCGCCAGTCCGGCAACACGAGCGAGTGGGACATCAGCGACACCACCCGCCGGTTCGCCACGTCGACCGCCGAGAACCCGTCGCGGACCGCCGCCACCGCCCCGTCTCGCGTCCGGTCCCGCGCGAGGACCAGGTGGTACCGGGCGTGGATCGGCCCGCCCGGCGGGGACAGCGACCCCGTCCGAAACCACGCCGCGAGCACCTCGCGCCGCTCGAGCTCGTTCGCCGCGCCGAACTGGGCGTCGAGCAGGCGGTACCCGAGGTCGAACGACGCGTCGTCGTCCGCGTCGGCGCACGCGAACCGCGCGACCGAGGCCGCGACCTTGTCCGGGTCCTCCCCCGGGCCGAGATCCCCCGGCGCGAACGGGAGCGGCGTCACGCGCCCATGTCCCGGCAGACGGCGTCGAACGTGGCGAGCGCCCGCGCGAAGTCCGTCCACGGCGTGATCAGGTGCGGGCGGAGGCGCACCGACCGAGACCCGGTGTAGCTGGCGAACACCCCGTTCTGGAGCGACTTCGCGAGGAACGCGTCCCGCGCCGCCGGGGTCGGCAGATCGAACGCGAGCAGGAACCCGCGGCCGCGCGCCTCGGAGATCAGCGCCGGGTGCCGCTCGGCGAGCTCCTGCAGCCCGCCGAGGAACTGGGCGCCGGTGTCGCGGACGTGGGCGCACAGGCCGTCGCGGGCGATCACGTCGTGGACCGCGACCGACAGCATCGCCCGCCCCCGATCGCCGTTGCGGGTCTGGTACATCCGGCCGAACTGGGTCACCGCGAAGTCGGGGGCCGAGAAGTAGCCGCCGAGCTGCATCTTCTTGCCGAACGCCACCAGGTCCGGCGGCGACGGCAGGGCGAACTGGTCGTGGCACCACAGCGTGCCGCTGATCGCCACGCCGGTCTGGACCTCGTCGAGCACGAACGCGGCCCCCGCCTGGCGGGCGAGCGCCTGGACCTGGCGGAAGAACGCCGGGCTCGCGTGCCGGTCGCCGCCCTCCGATTGGATCGGCTCGATGATCACCGCCGCGACCTTGCCGGCGTGGGCGTCGAGGATCCGGGTCAGCTCGGCCACCGATTGGGCCTCGCGGGCGGCGTTCTCGTCCGCGTGCCGGTCGAGCGGCCACCGCGACACCGGGAACGGGGCGGTCGGCCACGGGAACGCCGGCAGGTCCGCCTTGTGGATCACCTTGCTGTGGGTGGCCGACAGCGGCCCGAGCCCCCGCCCGTGGAACGCGCCGGAGAACGCGACCACCACGGCGTCGGTGCCGGCGTTCGCGAGGATCTGCTCCTGCTCGGGCTCCGGCAGCTCGAGCGGGTTCGCGGGGCGGCCGGCCGCGCGGCGACGGCGCTCGGCGTGGACCACGAACGCGGCCTTCAACGCCGACTCGACCCCCTCCCCGCCCGCGTCGACGCAGTACATCTTCGACATGCCGCGCGGGGCGTACCGCTCCTCGATCGCCCGGACGAACGCGAACCACGACGGCCCGGTCACGAACGGCGTGCTGGTCGGGTTGATCGACGCGCGGGCGAACGCATCGGACCGGGCGACCGCGAGCAGGTCCGGGTGGTTGTACCCGAGCGCGCCGAGCGCGAAGCTGGCGAACAGGTCGAGGAACCGGTTGCCGTCGATGTCGACCAGGGTGGTGCCCTCGCTCGCGGCGTCGTCGAACACGACCGACCGGTAGTGGCCCTGGAGATCGAACGTGGTCGACCCGATCAATGCGCGGGCGCGCGGGCCCGGGAGCTCGATGGACATGGAGCGCTCCGATTCCACACCGTACACCCGCAGGCCCGCGCGCGACACCCGACGGCGAACGAACGAGGTTCGCCCCGCGATGCCGGCGGACCCGGAGGGCAGAAATGGTACGGTGGCGTCGTCCGTATGACCGGCACCGGGTGAATCCGGTGCGCCGAAGGAGGATCGTTGTCCAATCCGTTCGAGCCCGGGACCAGTGGCCTCCGGATGTCTGCCGACGCGAGCATGCTCGCGGTCCAGTACCTGAACCAGACCCGCCCGTGGCTGTACTTCCTGGCGGTGCTCGGGTTCCTCGCCTCCGGGCTGATGGTCGTCGCGGGGCTGTTCTTCGTGGTCAGCATGGCGGCGACCGGAAGCGGCGAGCTGGGCGCTCTGGGACCGGCGCTCGGGATGATCTACGTCGTGATGGGCGGCCTGTACGCGGTGCCGGCGTTCCTGATGCTCCAGCAGGCGCTGGCGATCGGCGCGGTCCAGACCGACGGCGACCAGGTGACCGGCCTCGAGGACGTGCTGCGCCACAGCCGCAACTTCTGGCGGCTGGTCGGCGGGCTGACCCTCGCGCTGATGGTGCTGTACTGCGGCGGGATCCTCACGATGATGGTGGTGATGGGGTCGATCGGGGCAGCGGTCGGGAGCTGAGCGGTCTGTGGTACCGTCCGGCCCACCGAGGGAGGGGCGATGCTGCTGTTCGCGGGGTGGATCGGGGCGCTCGCGGCGGAGACCGAGGGGTGGGTCGGCGGGCACGTCACCACCGGGCTCCAGGTCGACCAGGACCAGGGAGTCGGCACGATCCTGTCCCAGGTCGAGCTCGACGCGCGCGCCGAGACGAGCGGCGTGTACTTCCGCCTCGACCTCGACTACCACTTCGACCCGCTGTTCTTCTCGGCGGACAACAGCGAGTACCAGCTCGGCCCGCACTACCCGTTGCCGCCCGAGGTCGCGCTGGTCCAGTTCGGCGACAAGTACCACCTGCGGGCGGGTGTCGTGAACCCGAACTTCGGGCTCCAGGGGTGGGACGAGAAGGAGACCTACCTCCCGACCTACACCTACAGCTTCGCGCTGACCAACGGGCAGATCCTCGGGATCGAGCCCGGGATCACGTTCGACGACGGGACCGGCCTGTTCGTGTTCGGCGGGTACGACATGGGGTTCCAGGTCCCGGACGTGGGGTTCGGCGTGTCGACCGAGCAGGACGCGTTCGGCACCTGGTCCGGCGTGTTCTGGCTGCCCACCGAGGACTACGTCCTGCTGCTGTCGGCGAACGAGGTGTACCCGGCCGATTGGCTGTGGCTGACGCTCGAGATCGACGCCGGGCTCGCGAGCGGCGGCGGCATCGCGGGCGGCGAGCTCGTGGCCTCGCTGTGGCCGGAGTCGATCGTCGGGGGCGCGCTCCGGGTCGAGCGGCAGATGACCGACACCAAGGCCCAGGCCGCGCTGACCGCGCTGGAGATCCCGATGGCGCCGCTGACCGCGCTGTCGGCCGGGCTGCGGATCGATCCCGCGTCGGCGCTCCACCTCGCGCTCGAGGCGAAGGAGACGCTGCCGGACGACGGGGCGGCGAACTTCACCGGCACGTTCCTGGTCACGGTGATGGCGCCCGGCGAGCCCGGCGACGACTTCGCCGTCCACGACGCCGAGGATCCGGCCGAGGAGTAGCCGCTCCGCTCCGCTCCGCGCTCCGCATGACCGGCGGCCGGTGCCGCACGCCGGTGCTCAGAGGCGCCGGCTCTCGCTGGGGACCAGCGTCCGAGTGACGATCCGGCACCGGCGATGCGGTGCTGTCAGCCCTCGCCCGCCGAGCCCTCGAGCCTGTCGAGCAGCGCCCGGATCTCCGCGAGCTCCGTCGGATCCGTCGGCCGCTCGCTCAACGCCTTGAGGACGAGTTGGCCCGCCGAGCCGCCGAACGCCTTGTCCACCAGATCGCCGAGCAGGCGGTTCTGGATCGTGTGTTCGGACCAGGTGGGCGTGTACACGTGGCTCCGCTCGGACTCGTCGCGCACGACCAGCCCCTTCTCGTGCATCACCTGGAGCAGCTTGAGCACGGTGGTGTAGGCGAGATCCCGCGCCTGACGCTGCTCGAGCGCGGAGTGGACGCCGCGGACGGTGCTGGGACCGAGCTCCCACAGCACCCTCAAGATCGCGAGCTCGGCATCGGTCGGGCGATCGGTCACGCCATCTCCCGCCGATCCCTTCACCCGGCGCGCCGGCGGTGTCAACGAAGTTCTTCGTACTTTACCGTTCGTACGATACCGCGCGACGCCGCTACTCCGTCGGCAGGTGCGGCTCCCACCGGCCGGGGATCCCGACGTCGACCTCGAACAGGCCGCCGCTCAGGCTCATCACGTACAGGTGGTCGCGCTCCCACCCGCCGAACCCCGAGCCGAAGTTCACCGCGCAGACGAACCCGCCGTTCGGGTGGCTGTTGACGCTGACGTAGACCTCGTCGGTGCCGTCGGGCTTCACCCGGTGGATCACGCCGGTCATGTCGACCACGTACAGGTTGCCGCACGCGTCGGCGGCCATCCCGTCGAGGATCGGGGCGACGATCGTGGTCAGCACGGTCGGATCGGCGACGAGATCGCCCGCGTCGTCGAGCTCGCCGACGATCACCTCGCCCGCCTCGGAGTCCCAGTACAGGTGGTCGAACGTCGGATCGAACGTGATGCCGTCGGTGCTCTGCGGGGTGGCGTACACCAGCGTCTGCTCGCCGGTGTCCGGGTCGACCCGCATCACCCGGCCCGACGCCTGAGTGACGAACAGCATCCCGTCGTCGCGGACCGCGATCCCGTTCGGCTGGTTGAACCCGCCGGCGAGGATCGTCACCCCCATCGTGTCGCGGTCGATCCGGATCACCGCCCCGTTGTCCGGCTCCGCGACCACGAGATCGCCGCTGCCGGGCAGGATCCGGGTCCCGCGCCCCCAGCTCGACACGTTCGGCTTCATCAGCTCGTCGACGCCGTCGAGCGGGGTGCGGATCAGCGCCTGGGTGACGGTCGACACCCCCCACAGGTAGCCCTCGGTGTCGAACGTGAAGTCCTCGGACGAATCCACGTACTCGTGGAACCGGACCAGCGTCGGCTCCGGCAGGATCGAGCAGTCCAGCGTCTCGGTCGGGATCGACGCGGCCGTGTCGCCGGTCGCCCCCGTCGTCCCGGTCGGGGGGGAGGTGGACAGCACGGGCGGGACGGTGTCGTCGTCGTCGCCCGGTGGCGGCGGGACGACCGGATCCGGCGTACACCCGACCAGAACCGCGAGCAACATCCCCGACCTCCCGGTCGCAGGATGCCCCGCCCGTCACCGGATCGTCACCTCAGCCGGACTTGATCTCGGTCCAGATCTGGTCCCACAGCTCCGTCGCGACGCCGAGATCCTTCTGGTACTCGAGCCGCTTGAGCTCCTCGTCGGTCGGGTACGCGACCGGGGTGGTCATCTTCTCGACCGCCGACGCGACCGGGGTGCCGTAGCCGGTGGTGTTCGAGATCCCGGCGGCCACCTCCGGCCGGAGCACGAAGTTCATGAACTCGTGCGCGGCCCGCTTGTGGGGCGCGCTCGCCGGGATCACCAGCGAGTCGGTCCAGATCCCGGCGCCCTCCTTCGGCAGGACGTACCCGATCTCCGGCTGCTCGACCCGCGCCTGGGCGGTGTCGCCGTTCCACAGCTGCGCGATCCACACGTCGCCGGCGACGAGCTGGCCCTTGACCGGCGCGGACAGGTACGCCTTGAGGTTCGCCTTGGCCGCCACCGCGTCCGCCTTGGCCTGCTGCAGATCGGCCGCCTCGGTCGCGTTGATCGACTTGCCCCGGTACTTGAGCCACGACCCGATCACGTCCCGCAGGTCGTCCATCTGGGTCATCTTGCCCTTGTACTTCGGGTCGAGGAACACCCCCCACGAGTCCGGCGGCGGGTTCACCTTGTCCTTGCGGAACGCGATCCCGGTCGTGCCCCACTGGTACGGGACGCCGAACTTGTTGTCCGGGTCGTACTGCGGGCTCTTGAACAGCGGGGCGACGTTGCCCCAGTTGGTCAGGTACTTCTTGTTCAACGGGTGCAGCAGGTTCTGGGCGGCGAGCACGGTCACGATGTACCCGGTCGGCACGACGAGGTCGTACCCGCCGGCGCCCACCTGGAGCTTCGCCATCATCTCCTCGTTCGACTCGTACGTCGAATAGTTGACCTTGACCCCGAACTCCTTCTCGAACGCGGGGACGGTCTCCTCGGAGATGTAGTCGCTCCAGTTGTAGATCGACAGCTCCTTCTCGAGCTCGCCGAGCTCTCCCTCCGCCGGTGCCGCCGGCTTCGCCGCCCCGTCGACCGGCGCTGCCCCGTCCTTCGGCGCCTCGGCCTTCGGGGTGGACCCGCCGCCGCACGCCTCGAGGAACGCGGCCACGGTCCCCGCCGACGCGCCCACCGCCAGCAGGCGGGTGACGAACCCGCGCCGATCCATCGTGCCCGCCCGGTACTCCGCCAGCCACCGGTCCGCTTCGTCGCGCTCCATGGAACCCTCCCCCTGCCCCGCGGGGCCTATTTCGCCTCGGTGAGCGGCTTGTCCCGACCCAACCGATCCGCCGCGATCACCAGCAGCGTGGTGACGACGAGGATGATCGTGCTGATCGCGTTGATGCTGGGCTCGATGTTCTTCCGGACCATCGTGTATACGACGATCGGCAGCGTCTGAGCGCCGGTGCCCGACACGAACGAGGTGATCACGTAGTCGTCGAACGACATGGTGAACGCGAGCATCGCCCCGGACAGGATCGCCGGCCACAGCTGCGGCACGGTGATCCGCCAGAACGTGGTGAGCTCGTCGGCCCCGAGGATCATCGCGGCCTCCTCGAGGTTCCGGTCCATCCCCTGGAGCCGCGCGTGGACCACCACCGCGACGAACGAGATGTTGAACGCGACGTGCGCGACCACGATCGTGCCGATCCCGAGCGGGATCTTCGCCATCACGAACAGGATCAGCAGCGAGATCCCGACGACGATCTCCGGGGTGACGATCGGGACGTACAGCAGCGCCTCGACCAGCTGGCGGCCGCGGAACTGGTACCGCGCGAGCGCCATCGCCATCAGCGTGCCGAGCACCGTCGAGATCACGGTCGACAGGCCGCCGACGATCAGGCTCGACACCAGGCCGTCGATGATGTCGCTCCGCTCGAGCAGCCGCTGGTACCAGTGCAGGGTGAACCCGGTCCAGTCGACCGAGAACTTCGACGCGTTGAACGAGAACACCACCAGCACGAGCAGCGGGGCGTGCAGGAACACGTACACGCCGGCGACGATCCCGAGCAGCCACCGCGGCAGCGTCAGCGAGGTCACTTGCCACCCCCGGCGAGCGCGTCGTCCTGGTCGCGGACCCGGAGGTACACGAGGACCGCCCCGAGCACCAGCACCATCAGCGCGAACGACGCCGCCGAGCCGAACGGCCAGTTCCGCGCGGTGGTGAACTGGTTCTGGACCAGGTTGCCGATCAGGATCTCCTTCGCCCCGCCGAGGAGATCGCTCGTCAGGAACGACCCGAGGGCCGGCACGAACACCAGCAGCGAGCCCGCCACCACCCCGGGCATCGACAGCGGCAGGGTGACCCGCACGAACCGCGACCACGGGCGCGCTCCGAGCACCTCCGCCGCCTCGAGCAGCGACAGGTCGAGCTTCTCGAGCGACGAGTAGATCGGGAGCACCATGAACGGCACGAACCCGTACACGAGGCCGATCATCACCGCGGTCGGGGTGTACAGGATCTGGATCGGCTCGGACACGATCCCTGCCGACACGAGCCAGCTGTTGACCAGCCCCGTGTCCCGCATCAGGAAGATCATCGCGAACGTCCGGACGAGGAAGCTCGTCCAGAACGGTAGGACGACCAGGAACATCAGGAAGTTCTTCCACCGGCCACCGCGGGCGATCGCGTACGCCACCGGGTACCCGAGCACGAGGCACATCGCGGTGCACACGAGCGCGTACAGCGTCGTCCGGACGAGGATCGTCAGGTACAGCGGGTCGAAGAACCGCTGGTAGTGCACGAGGGTGAACCCGCGCTCGACCATCCCGTACGGGTTGCGCGGCATGAAGCTGTACCCGAACATGATCACGACCGGCCCGACGAAGAACAGCGCGAGCCACAGCGCGCCCGGGCCGAGCAGGGCGGCGAGCTGCATCCGCGGCCGGGCGTGGAACCAGGCGAGCAGCCGTTGGCGCGCGCTGGTCAATCGTCCTCCAGGACCTGGCAGTCCTCGGGCTTCCACGCGACGGCCACGTCCTCGCCCTTCTTCCACCCGAGCGGCCGCGCGAGCTGCCCCTCGTTCCGGACCGCGACCGTCGCCCGTCCGCCGCCCGGGAGCGTCACCAGCACGTGGAGCGTGTCGCCGAGGTAGATGATCTCGCGGATCGTGCCCAGGAGCGCGTTCTCCCCGGCCGGGACGTCCGGCGGCTTGCACACGTCGAGCCACTCGGGCCGGACCGCGATCCGGACCCGCCGGCCCTCCGCGACGACCGCGTGGTCCGGGATCGCGAACCGGGCGCCCCCGTCGGCCGCGACGATCCACCCGGAGGGCGTCCGCTCGACCGGCATCCCGTCGAAGAAGTTCGACTCTCCGATGAACCGCGCGACGAACTCGGTTCGCGGGCACTCGTAGGTGTCCGCCGGGCTCCCGAGCTGGGCGATCCGCGCGTTCGCCATCACGGCGATCCGGTCGGACATCGTCAGCGCCTCTTCCTGGTCGTGGGTCACGTACACGAACGTGGTCCCGAGCTCGCGGTTGAGCTGCTTCAGCTCGAGCTGCATCTCCTTGCGCAGCTTGAGGTCGAGCGCCCCGAGCGGCTCGTCGAGCAGGAGCACCTGCGGCTCGAGCACCAGCGCCCGGGCGAGCGCGACCCGCTGGCGCTGCCCACCCGACAGCTGGGCCGGCATCCGGCGCGCGAACTGTTCGGGGTCCATCCGGACCATCCCCATCGCCTTGCGGACCCGGTCGGGGACCTCGGACTTCGGCGTCCCGCGCATCTCGAGCCCGAACGCGATGTTCCGCTCGACGGTCAGGTGCGGGAACAGCGCGTAGTTCTGGAACACCATCGCGAGCTTCCGCTCGTACGGGCGGCGCTTGTTCACGACCTCGCCGTGCAGCCGGACCTCGCCGCCGTCTTCGTTCGGCTCCTCGAACCCGGCGATCAGGCGCAGGGTGGTGGTCTTGCCGCAGCCGGACGGGCCGAGCAGCGAGAAGAACTCTCCCTTCCGGATCGAGAACGAGATGTCCCGGACGGCGGTGTAGTTCCCGAACGTCTTGGTGACGTGGAGAAACTCGACGACGGGCGGCGCCGCCTCGGGCTCGGGCAACTCGGACCTCCACGACGAACGCCGGCATCCTACGACCCGCCCCACCGGTTGTCGAGCGGTCCACCGAACGCGGTCGCGAGACGGGCGCGACGACGCGGCGAACGCGGCGTACGAGCGGTCGTCTCCGGGCGCGGCGGACCGGATCGCGGACGGACCTCGGCGGTCCGGAGCGGGGCGAAGGCGCGATCGGCGGTCCGGCGGGAGGATCCACGATCGCCCACCTGCGCCGATGAGACAATTCTGGAGGACGTTCGGTTGACGCAGCTACACGATTTTTTCTGGCTACCTGCACCAACCGAACACCGCTGACTTTGACTCCATCGTCAGAATCGGGATCCGCGCCCGGCCCGGGAGGTTGGCGTGGGCGCCCCGGACGGCTACGACCCCGGTGGGGGGAGCGACGTGGGCGAACTCGATCTGGAGCTGGCGGCGGCGGTGTTCGTCCGCCACGTGGTCGTGGACGGGCTGCCGAGCGCGCGGTGGGGCGACCCCGCCGAGGCGCCGGACACCGAGCGGCTGGTCGACGCGAACCTCGTCACGCCGGAGGGCCTGCCGACCGCCGCGTGGGACGGCGCGCGAGACCAGGCGCTGGCCCACCTGCCGGTCGAGCTCGACCAGGCGTCGAAGCTCGCGCTGCTGACCCGGGTGTTCGAGCGGTTCGTGGCGGACGGGACGGTCGACCGGGACGAGGGCTCGGCGCTGTTCCGCGCCGCGACCGCACTCGGGGTGCGCCCGTCCGAGCTCGACGCCCACCTCGACACCCTGACCGATCACGTGGGGTCGATCGAGCTCGATCTCCCAGAAGCCGAACCCTGACGCACCCTCACGGCGCGGTCAGGCGGGCTCCGCTGTTCGAGCCTGGAAGGTTCGAACCCGGCGTGTTCGATCCGGGCACCGGCAGCAGCCCGAGCCACCCGACGAGCTCGCTCGCCGGCCCCACCTCTCCCGGGTGGACCAGCTCCGACGCCTCGCGCGCCGGGCCGATCGCGGCCGGGGACGCCACCGCCCGCGCGAGCGCTACGGCGAACACCCGGTGCCGCAGCGGGGCGTCGGCCGCCGGCAGCGGGGTCGGGGAGACCACGATCGCGTCTCCGACCGCGCCTCCGACGGTCCAGTCGCCCGGGACCGGCGAGCTTCCGCGCCAGTCGACCGTCGCCAGCGGCCCGGACACCGTCGGGTCGATCGTCAGCTCGTACAGCGCCACCGTCCGCCACCCGGCGTCGAGCGGGCTCGGCAGGACCCACCGGTCCGACGGGCCTGCCCCCGGCGACGCGCCGACCCGCTGCCATCCGGTGACCCCCGGCCCGAACGACACCTCCACCGCCGCGTCGCGGACGGCCGCTCCGGTCGCGCGCATCGCGCCGAGCGGCTCGACCGCCTCGGACAGCGTGTCGGCGGTGATCAGTACCCCGTCTGCCCCGGCGGTGAGGCTGGCGACCCGCGGTGCGGCGGCCCCGAGGGTCCCGAGGGACAGCGTCCACAGCCCGATCCCGCGCGAACGCCACCCGGCGATCACGTCGGCCGCCCGGTCCGGCTCGCCGTCGAGCCGCGC
>JBEBJW010000059.1:0-13811 GCA_040079715.1 Myxococcota bacterium
CCGCTCGAGCACGACCCCGGCCCCCGCCCGCCGCTGCTCGAGGATCCGGAGACCGGCCCGGACCTCGGTCGGATCGAGCCCGAGCGCGTCGGCCGCGAGCGGGACGGTCAGCGGCTCGCCGGTCGCGAACAGCAGCGCCTCGACCGCGGCCACCACCTCCTCGTCGACCCCCGGCTGGCCGTGCGGGAACGACAGGACCTCGGGGCCGTCTTCGTCGTCGCGCTCGATCACCCGGCCTCCGCGTCGCCGAGCTCGCTCAGCGGGAGCTCGAGCTGCTCGCCGGGGGTGTCCTCGCCGGTGACCTTCGCCACGTCGATCACCTCGTCCTCGACGAGCTGCTCGACCCGGATCGGGCCGACGTGCTCGCGCTGGTCCACGTCGAGCCACCCGAGCCGCGACATCTCGAGCACCGCGATGAACGTGATCACCCGCTCGGCCCGGGTCGGGAACGTCAACAACAGCGCCGCGAGCTCGAACGTCCCGCCGCGCCCACCGAGGGCCAGCAGCACCCGGCGGCAGCAGGCGCCGATGTTCGGCCCGCTCCGCCCGAGCTTGACCATCACCTCGGGGGCGGCGGCGCGGGCGAGCACGCCGTGGAGCAGATCCAGCCGGAGACCGGCCCGGACCTCGGTCGGATCGAGCCCGAGCGCCACGGCCGGTCGGTGCTCGGGACCTGCTCGCCGACCCGGACGAACACGTCGCGCCCGACCATCGGCCGCGCGTCGAGGGCGCTGGCGGCGAGCTTGATCCGCTCGTACTCGCGGAGCTGCTGGAGCAGCGCGTCGCGGGGATCCGCCTCCTCCTTCGTCGCGAGGAGCGTCGGCGGGCGCGGCAGCAGCTCGAGCGCCTTGAGGTGGACCAGGGTCGCGGCCATCACCAGCCAGTCGGCGGCGACCGCGAGGTCGAGCTCGCGCATCCGATCGAGGTACGCGAGGTACGCGTCGGCGATCCGGGCGACCTCGAGCCGCGCGAGCGAGATCCCGTCGCGCTTCACCAGGTGGAGCAACAGGTCGAGCGGGCCGTCGAACACGTCGGTGTGGACGGTGAACGCGGTCCGCCCTGCGGCGAACCCCTCCCCGGTCTCGACCACCTCCACGGGCGGTCAGACCCGGAGGCGGGAGACCCGCGCGACGGCCTCGATCCGCTCCTCGGCCAGCCGGTTCGACGCGGTGATCGTCGACAGCCCCTCGGCGACGGCCTTGTGGAGGACCCGCTTGACCGTGTTGAACACGTTCTCGGCGTCGGACATCGCCTTCTCGGACGGCCAGCCGCGGAGCTCGGCGTACACCGACATCAGGCCGCCGGCGTTGATCACGTAGTCCGGGGCGTAGGTGATCCCCTTCTGGCCGAGCAGCTTGCTGTCGGACTCTTCGTCCTCGAGCACGTTGTTCGCCCCGCCGGCGATGATCGGCGCGCGCACGAGGCCGATCGTCCGGCTGTTCACGATCCCGCCGATCGCGCACGGAGCGAGCACGTCGCAGTCGGTGCGGAAGAAGTCGTCGCCCTCGACGACCTCGCCGCCGAACTGATCGAGGGCCCGCTTGATGTTCCGGGTGTTGATGTCGCTGTACACGAGGCGCGCGCCGGCGCCGTGGAGGTGGCGCGCCAGGTGGTACCCGACGTTGCCGACGCCCTGGATCGCGACCTTCCGGCCGGACACCTCGGACGACCCGTACACGACCTCGAGACAGGCCCGGATCCCGTGGAACACGCCCCACGCGGTGACCGGGCTCGGGTCGCCGGAGCCGCCGTGGTGGGCGCCGGAGCCGGTGACGTGCTGGGTCTCGCGGTGGATCCAGTTCATGTCTTCGACGTTGGTGTTCATGTCCTCGGCGGTGATGTACCGGCCGTTGAGCGACTCGACGTGCCGGCCGAACGCCCGGAACAGCGCCTCGGTCTTGATCGAGGGGTCGCCGATGATCACGGCCTTGCCGCCGCCCAGATCCAGGCCCGCGACCGCCGCCTTGTAGGTCATCCCGCGCGACAGCCGGAGCACGTCGCGGAGCGCGTCCGCCTCGCTCGCGTAGTCGTACAGGCGGCAGCCGCCGAGCGACGGGCCGAGGGTCGTGTCGTGGATCGCGATGATCGCACGCAGGCCCACCTCGTCGTTCCGGCAGAACAACACCTGCTCGTGACCGAGCTTCGCCATCTCTTCGAAGGGCTGCATCCGGGCCTCCTGTGCGTCTGCGTTCCGCGGCGCATCGGTGCGGGCGGGGGCCGCGTCGTAACCCGGTGGCCGTCCGCGGGCAGGGCCCTACCCCGACTGGACGGGAATCAGCGCGGGAACGAGGCCTTGGCGGAGCCACTCCTCCGCGACGCCGTCGCAGCGGTCGTCGAGCGCGCAGAACCGACATCCTTCCCGCTTCGCGAACCGGGCCACCTCCGGGAAGAACAACAACGCCCGATCGAGCTGGTGATCGGCGTCGACGTACCACCGGTTCCCGGATCGGGCGACCCGGTCGGCTACGCCCGGAATGCCCGCGACGACGCACGCCGGCAGCCCCTTCAGGCCCCACGGGATCCCGCCGACCGCCGCGATCGCCGCCGCCAGCGCCGGGCGGACCGCGGGGAGCGGCGCCGGGGTCCCGCCGCCCGGGAACGGCCAGGTGAACGTGATCCGCGACGGCGACGTCCGCGCGACGGCGGCGGCGGCCTCGGCGAGCCGGTCGATCCGGTCGGCGTCGAGCGGGACGATCACCTGCGCGCCGACCGGGATCACCGCGGCCTCGTCGGGGGACCGGACCGCGATCACCCACCCGTCGACCAGCGCCCCGAGGTGGTTCGCGGCAGCAGCGGCCCCGGCGGCGTCGACGTGGACCGTCACCCGGCGGACGCTGGCGGCGCGGGCCTGCTCGAGCACCGCCCCGATTGGATCGAGGGTCGGATCGAGGGCATCCCGCAGCTCGCCCGCGATCCCGGCCGGCATGCCGGACAGCACCAGCCCCGCGATCGGCCGCCCGCGCGGTCCGGGCTCGGCGAACCACCGGACGTTGGCCGACAGCTCGTCGGCGCGGAGCGCGCGCGGTGGCTTGGGCGCCCCGGCGGCGACCCGACCGGCGAACACCGGCTCGAGCCGCACCTGGAGCACCTCCGGCACCGCGACCGCCCCCCACCGGGTCCACCGGACCGCCGGCACGACCTACCCGAGGTGGAGGTTGGTGGTGCCGTCGAGCTCCCACAGCACGTGGAAGTCGGAGACCGGCAGCTCGCGCCCCTCGTCCACGTCGTTCCACGGGTTCGGGTCCGCCGCGCGGACCACGTCGGTCACCCGCTCGATCAGCAGCCACCCGGGGCGGACCCGGTCGCCCTCGCGCTCCCAGATCCGCGCGAGCCACGGGAGCTGCGACGCGAACTGGTACTTCCGGATCGCCGCCGTGCGCCCGTCGCGATCGCTCGCCGCGCCGAGGTCGGTCCGCAGCCGGTCGCCGTACAGTCGGCGGGCCGCGGCCTCGACCGTCCGCGGATCCGCGTCCGGCACCAGCTCCCGGATCCGCGCGACCAGCCGGTCTGCGGCCTGGTTCCCCGCTCCGGGCTCGGTCGCGGCGCGGATCGCGTCGCACGCGGCGCGGATCCCGTCGTCCGACGCCGGCACGCCGTCCACGTGGAGCGTGAACACCCAGGTCGCGAACGTGTACGGGAAAAGCTCCGTTCCCTGGGTCGAACCGTTCCCGGCACCGGACGTCATCGCTCCTCCAATCGGCTGGGCGCGGATTATATGCCGTCGACCATGTCCTGGCTCCCCGTCGTCCTGGTCCTCGGTTCGTGCTCCTCGTCGGTCGAACCCGACGATCTCCCCCGCCCGCCGTCGTTCGTGGATCCCGGCCTCGCCGCCACCGGCGCGGGTCCGGTGTTCCAGCTCGAGCGCCTCCCGGGCCGGTTCACCCTGCCTGCGTCGTCGCTGCCGGCCGGGTTCGTCCCGTCGAGCCGGTTCCCGATCGCGATGGAGCCGGCCCCGCTGAAGGACCGGAAGAACACCCACGTGTTCCGCGGGTTGTCTCCGTTCAAGGCGGAGATGTCCGAGGAAGGCCGGGTGTCGGCGCCGCCCGGGATGTCGCTGTTCGTCGGCGAGACCAAGATCCCGTACGCGGCGAACCTCCTCGGAGAGAGCTGGCGGATCGGCGGCGAGCACCTGCTGGTCGGGTGGAAGGACGATCAGCTCCCGCCGGTCAGCATCGCGTACCCCGCGGTCGAGCGGGAGGTCCGCCGCCGCGACTTCGGCACCGCCGGCCTCGAGGCCGCCGCGTTCGTCCAGCACGAAGTCACCCTCGACGCCCGGACCCGCGACGGGCTGCTGCTGCCCGCCCCGGCGGTGGCCGAGTGGGATCTGGCGCTCCCTGCGGGCCCGATCACGTTCGAGACCTGGCTCGCGATCTCGCCGCTCCCCCTCCGGACGCTCGCGTCGGACGGCGCGTACGCGGTCCTGTCGGTGGTGGCGGACGGCGTGACCACCGAGGTCGATCGCCAGTTCGTCGAGCCGCAGGACTCGTTCGTGGCGTGGCGGGCCGACCTGACCGCGTTCGCCGGCAAGTCCGTCACCGTCCGCCTGTCGACCGAGGCGTACACCACCCCCGACTTCGACTACGTGTTCCTCGGGTCGCCCGAGATCTGGGGCCCGCCGACCGGCCCGGTCCGCCGAGTCGTGGTGATCGGGCTCGACACCACCCGCCCGGACCACTTCGGGTTCTACGGGTACGAGCGCGATCCCACGCCCGAGCTCGTCGCCGGCCGCTCGAGGCGATCGCCGCGCCGAACATCGCGGAGGTGTTCCAGAAGAACGGGTTCGTCACCGGCGGGATCGTCGCGAACGTCCACCTCCAACCTCGGTTCGAGTTCGACGAGGGGTTCGACGACTGGTGGTACGACGGGCAGGCGAAGGCGGACGCGCAGGTCGACCGGGCCCTCGCGTTCCTCGAGCGGTACCCCGACCGCGACACGTTCCTGTTCCTCCACCTGATGGACCCGCACCTGTTCTACAACGCGCCCCCGGCGTTCAAGGACATGTACGCCGAGGGCGACGACGACGGCCTGCCCGACACGTTCACCCGCTGGGACGTGTACGGCTGGATGAAGACCGGCCGGATGGACGAGCCGCGGATGAAGCACATCGTGGCCCGGTACGACGGCGAGCTGCGGTTCATGAGCCAGGAGCTCGGCCGGCTGTTCCGGTCGCTGGATCGGATGCCCGGTCGGTCGCTGGTGGTCGTGCACTCGGACCACGGCGAGGAGTTCTGGGAGCACCGCGGGTTCGAGCACAACCACACGGTGTACGACGAGACCACCCGCGCCCTGCTGTGGTTCCGCAGCGGCCCCGGGCAGGCGAACGGCGTGGTGAACCACACCCCGGTGACCCTCGCGGACATCGGCCCCACGCTGTACGAGCTCGCCGGGTTCGCCGACACCCCGCCGACCGACGGCAAGAGCCTCGCCCCGCTCCTGCTCGGGACCGATGATGGCGCCGGGTGGGAGAACCGCGAGATCGGCGTCGCCCACCTCCGGTACGGCAAGGAGCGGTGGGGGGTGGTGTACCAGGGCAAGAAGTACATCCTGCACACCGCGAGCGGCGAGGAGGAGCTGTTCGACCTCGCCGCGGACCCCGGCGAGACGAAGAACGTGTCGCCGAGCACGCCGCTCGAGCCGTTCCGCACCGCACTCGCGACCGCCCACGGGATGGAGGTGTCGCGCGGGTGGCGGATCCGGGTCGATCTGCCGGGCAACGTCGGCGTCCCGTTCTCGTTCGCGCTGCCGGTGGCCGCCGCGAGCGCCGGGGTGATCGATCCCGAGGCGACGATCGAGAACCCGTCGAACCAGGCGTGGGGCGAGCCGCCGCACCGGACCCCGGAGGACATCGGGATGGTGACGCTGTCCGACGACCGCAAGACCCTCGTGTACACCCCCGGCCCGAAGCCGGCCGACGGCCTGCTGTTCGTGACGTTCGGCGCGGACGTCGACCCCGGGCCGACCGTGATCCGGCGCAACGACACGCCGCTGGTGACGATCGCGTCCCGGGCGAAGCTGTCGTGGACCGCCGGCTCCGAGAAGATCGAGATCGTCCCCGGCACGGTCGTGGTCCCGCCGATCGGCGAGGGTCCCCGGATCCGCGCGATGATGGGCGGCGACCAGGACCTCGCCGGCCAGCGCCAGCAGCTGTGCGACCTCGGGTACCTCGACTGCACCGGCGACGGAGACGAGCGGCCGCCCGACGAGCACCACAGCCCAGAGTGACCGTCTGGGGGTGACCGCCGCGCTCCCTGCCCGAACGGACGGGGAGCCGGTGCCGATGGTCCGACGATACGAGGGCCGGACCGGCAAGGAGTCAGCACCGTGAACTACCGCAACCTCGGCCAGTCGGGCCTGAAGGTCAGCACCCTGTGCCTCGGCACGATGACGTTCGGTGAGGCCGACGCGAGCTCGTTCATGCACGAGGTCGGGTGCGACGAGCCCACCGCCCACGCGATCATGGATCGGGCGCTCGCCCTCGGGATCAACTTCTTCGACACCGCCGACGTGTACGGCCAGGACGGCCTGTCGGAGCGGGTCGTCGGGCGGTGGTTCGAGCGGTCCGGCAAGCGGGACGACGTGGTCCTCGCCACCAAGTTCCGGTTCCGGATGAGCGACGGCCCGAACGGGACCGGCGCGTCGCGTCGCCGGATCGTCAAGGCGTGCGAAGACAGCCTCCGGCGGCTGAACACCGACCGGATCGACCTGTACCAGATCCACTGCCAGGACCTCGACACGCCGGAGGACGAGACCCTCGGCGCGCTCGACGATCTGGTCCGTGCCGGCAAGGTGCTGTACCTCGGCGCGAGCAACTACGCGGCGTACCGGCTGGTCGACAGCCTGTGGACGTCCCGGGCGCGCGGGCTCGAGCGGTTCGTGGCCCTCCAGATGCAGTACAGCCTGGTCCACCGTGAGCTCGAGCGCGAGCACGTCCCGGTCGCCGAGAAGTTCGGCCTCGGGATCATCCCGTGGTCGCCGCTGGCCGCCGGGTTCCTCACCGGCAAGATCCGCAAGGATCAGGCGCCGCCGGACGGGTCGCGCCTCGCGAAGTGGGAGGAGCGGCGCAAGCAGTACGACACCGAGCGGCACTGGCGGATCCTCGCCGAGCTCGACGCGGCGTCCGAGCAGCTCGGGGCCCCGGTCGCGGCGGTGGCGCTCGGGTGGCTGCTGCACAAGCCGGCGGTGGCGTCGGTGATCTTCGGCGCGCGGACGGTCGCGCAGCTCGACGACAACGCGAAGGCCGCGGACCTGAAGCTGTCGCCCGCCCACGGGAAGGAGGACTGGGTGGCCCGGCTCGACCAGGCGAGCGCGTTCGAGCCCGGCTACCCGTACGACTTCATCCGGCGGATCCAGGGGCGCTGGTAGCCGGCACCAGCGGGGCGATGCCCGCGCGGGCAAACATCGCCTTGTCCGCCTCGTACGCGGGGTTGGCCGTGGTGAGCAGCTTCTCGCCGAAGAACACGCTGTTCGCCCCGGCGAGGAAGCACAGGAGCTGGGCCTCCTCGCTCATCGCCTCCCGCCCGGCGGACAGGCGGATCATCGCGTGCGGCATCAGGATCCGCGCGGTGGCGATCACCCGGACCAGCTCGACCGTCGACGGCGGGCCGGAGACCCGCTCGGCGAGCGGGGTGCCCGGGACCGCGACCAGCGCGTTGATCGGGACCGACTCGGGGTGGACCGGCTCGTTCGCCAGCACCCGCAGCATCCCGCACCGGTCGTCGACCGACTCGCCCATCCCGAGGATCCCGCCGCAGCAGACGGAGATCCCGGCCTCACGGACGTTCCGGAGGGTGGTCAGCCGGTCGTCGTAGGTCCGGGTGCCGACGATCTCGCCGTAGAACTCGGGCGAGGTGTCGAGGTTGTGGTTGTACGCCGACAGGCCCGCGTCGGCCAGCCGCTTCGCCTGCGGCGCGGTCAGCATCCCGAGGGTGCAGCACGCCTCGAGCCCGAGCGCCCGGACGCCGCGGACCATCTCGGCCACCTGCTCGACCTGGTGGTCCTTCGGGCTCCGCCAGGCTGCCCCCATGCAGAACCGCGTCGCGCCGGCGTCCTTCGCCGCCCGGGCCGCGGTGAGCACCGACCCGAGCTCCATCAGCGGCTCGGCCTCGACCCCGGTGTGGTACCGCGCCGACTGCGGGCAGTACCCACAGTCCTCGGAGCAGCCGCCGGTCTTGATCGACAGCAGCTGGCACAGCTGGACCTTGTGCTCGCCCCACACCTCGCGGTGGACCGCGCGGGCGCGATCGATCAGCTCGAGCAGCGGTTGGTCGTGGATCGCGCGGACCTCGGCGGGGGTCCAGTCGTGGCGGATCATCGGGGTGAGCCTCCGGCCGGGCCCCGTAACCGGACCGGCGGCGAGGATCCCGCCCCGGCGACTCCGCGGTAAGCTCCGCCGATGGACCTGGTCGCGCGCACGGTCGACGCGCTGATCGCAGACCGCGCCGTGCCGTCCGCGTCGGTCGCGGTGGTGGTCGACGGGCGGACCGAGCTGGTCCACACCGCCGGCCTCGCCCGCCTGGATCCCCCGCGGCCCGCGATCCTCGACCAGCCGTACGATCTGGCGTCGCTGACCAAGGTGATCGCCGCCGGCACCGTGACTGCCGCGCTGGTCGACCGGGGGGCGCTGGCGCTCGACGCCCCGGCCTGCCGGTACGCGGACGGCGTGGATCCGCGGATCACCGTCCGGATGCTGGTCGATCACCGCGCGGGGTACCCGGCGTGGGCGCCGCTCCACCGCGAGAACGTCGGTCGAGACGCGATCGTCGACGCTGCGATCCGAACCCCGCTCGCCGCCGCGCCGGGGACCACCCACGCGTACTCCGACCTCGGGTACCTGGTGTTGCTGCGGATCCTCGAGCGGGTCGGGCAGGATCGGCTCGACGTCCAGCTCGCCCGGTGGGTCCCGGCGATCCGGTGGGGCTGGCCGGAGGCGGCCGCGACCGAGGTCGATCCGGAGCGAGGCACGATCGAGGGGGTGGTCCACGATCCGATCGCGTTCGCGATGGGCGCGTCGGGTCTGGCCTCCTCCGCGATGGGCTCCGCCGGGTCGGGTGCCGTGTCGAGCCACGCGGGCGCGTTCGGGACCGCCCGGGCGGTGGCGGCGTTCGGGTGGGACGCGCTGACCGGCGGGGTCCCGCGCCTGCCGTGGGTCGGTCCGGGGCCGCACCGCGGCGGGTGGGACCAGGCCGTCCGCGGAGGCGCCACCGGCGCGTGGTGGCCCGCCGACGGGGTCGGGCACCTCGGGTTCACCGGGACCTCGGTGTGGATCGCCCCGCGCGATCGGGTGGTGGTCGCGGCGTTGACGAACCGGCTGCATCCCCGCGACGATCGGACGCGGATCCGCGAGGTGCGCGCCGCGATCGCCGACGCCGTGGCGCAGACCCTCGGGTGGGACGCCCGCGGGTGAGATAGGAGTCGCCGATGCGGACGTTGACCGAGGTGCTGGGGAACGCGCAGAAGCTGGACGGCGGCGCGATGTTCGGCAACGCGCCCCGGGCGCTGTGGAGCCGGTGGGTGCCGCCGGACGAGGTGAACCGGATCCCCCTCGCCTGTCGGGCGATGCTGGTCCGGGACGGCGATCGGACGATCCTGGCCGAGACCGGGATCGGCGCGTTCTTCGCGCCGGAGCTGCGGGATCGGTACGGGGTGGTCGAGGCGGAGCACGTCCTGCTCCGGTCGCTGGCCGAGCGCGGGCTGACCGACGCCGACATCGACGTGGTCGTGCTGTCGCACCTCCACTTCGACCACGCCGGCGGGTTGCTGACCGCCTGGCAGCCGGATCATCCGTCCACGTTGCTGTTCCCGAACGCGACGTTCGTGGTCGGGCGCGAGGCCCACGCCCGGGCCGAGACGCCCCACCCGCGGGACCGGGCGTCGTTCGTCCCGGGGCTGGTCGAGCAGCTCGAGGCGACCGGTCGGCTGGTCCTGGTGGACGAAGGACCGTGCGACGCGCTCGGCGCCGGGTTCCACCTCCACCGCAGCGACGGCCACACGCCGGGGCTGCTGCTGCTCGAGGTCGCGATGCCGGGCGGGCCGGTGGTGTTCGCCGCCGACCTGATCCCGGGCCGCCCGTGGGTCCACCTGCCGATCACGATGGGCTACGATCGGTTCCCGGAGCTCCTGATCGACGAGAAGGAGCGCCTGCTGACCGATCTGGCCTCGCGCGGCGGTCGGCTGTTCTTCACCCACGATCACCTGTGCGCGATGTCGCGGATCCGCCGCGAGCCGACCGGAAAGTTCGTGCCGGTCGACGACACCCCCCACCCGGTGGAGCTGTCCGAATGATGCCGCTGATCCGCAAGGGCGCGCCGATCGCCGTGGTCGCGCCGTGTGGGGTCCACGATCCGGCCCGCCTCGCCCGTGGGCTCGACATCGTCCGGTCGTTCGGGCACACGATCGAGGTCTACCCGGACCTCCTCCAGCCGGTGCGATACCTCGCGTCGAGCGACGATCACCGGGTCGAGCAGCTGTCCCACGCCCTCGCCTCGCGGGACCACGCCGCGGTGTGGATCGCGCGCGGCGGCTACGGGCTGACCCGGATCCTGTCCCGGATCGACCCGGCGACGGTCACCCCGAAGGTGGTGATCGGGTTCTCCGACGTGACCGCCCTGTTCGCCCGGCTCCACGCTGTGATGTCGTCGTCGGGGATGTCGTCGTCGGGGATGTCGTCGTCGGGGGGGGCCACGCTGGTCCACGGCCCGGTGGTCCACTCGCTCCCGATCACCGATCCGGGTGCGATCGAGCACCTGTTCGCGCTCCTCGCCGGCGAAGACCCCGAGCCGATGGACGCCGAGGTCTACGTCCCCGGTACGGCCTCCGGGCCGCTGATCGGCGGGAACCTGGCGCTGCTCGCCGCGCTGTGCGGGACGCCGTGGCAGGTCGACGTCCGCGGCGCGATCGTGGTGATCGAGGAGATCGGGGAGGCCCCGTACCGGATCGACCGGATGCTCCAGCAGCTGATCGACGCCGGAGGGCTGGCGGGCGCGGTCGGCCTCGCGTTCGGCGAGTTCTCCGGGTGCGAGCCGCCGGACGGCGCGAGCTGGACCCTGCGCGACGTGCTGGTCGACCAGGTCGGCCGCCTCGGGATCCCGGTGATCGCCGGGTTGCCGATCGGGCACGGCGCGCGAAACCGCCCGTTCCGGTGGGGCGCGCCCGGCGCGATCACCGCGTCCGGCCTGACGTTCGGAGCCTAGGACCCATGTACGACGCACGCCCCCAGCTCGAGACCCGGACGAAGATCGTCGCGACGCTGGGTCCGGCGACCTGGGACGAGCCGATGTTGACCCGGCTGCTCGAGGCGGGCGCGGACGTCTGCCGGATCAACTGCAGCCACGCCGACCACGAGAGCATCCGCCGCCAGGTGGCGCGGGTCCGTCGCGCGGCGATGAAGCTCCGCAAGCCGACCGCGATCCTGCTGGACCTGCAGGGCCCGAAGATCCGGACCGGACCCGTCCCGAAGCCGCTGCCGCTCGCGAAGGGCGACGTGCTGACGATCGTGATGGACGAGCGGTTCTCGGGCCTCGGGCTCCGGGTCGGCACGACCTACCCGCAGATGGTCGACGACGTGACGGTCGGGGCGCGGGTCCTGTTCGCCGACGGGGCGCTCGCCGGCCAGGTCGTCGGGGTCCGACCCGGATCCCCGGGCGAGGTCGACGTGGCGATCGAGGACGGCGGGGAGCTCGGGTCGCACAAGGGGATCAACCTCCCCGGCGTCGACATGTCGATCCCGTGCCTCACCGAGAAGGACCTGGCGGATCTCGCGGTCGGCGTCGAGATCGGCGTCGACTACGTCGCGCTGTCGTTCGTCCAGCGGGCCGAGGACGTGGTCGCGCTCCGGACCGAGCTCGAGCGGCTCGGTGAGCCGTTGATCCCGATCATCGCGAAGATCGAGAAGCCGATGGCGGTCGAGCGGATCGAGGAGATCCTGAAGGTCGCCGACGGCGTGATGGTCGCCCGCGGCGATCTCGGGGTCGAGGTCAGCATCGAGAAGGTCCCGGTCTACCAGAAGCGGATCCTCGAGGCCGCGCAGCACGCTGGGAAGCTCGCGATCACCGCGACCCAGATGCTCGACAGCATGGAGCGCAACCCGCGTCCGACCCGGGCCGAGACCACCGACGTGGCGAACGCGATCCTCGACGGGACCGACGCGGTGATGCTGTCCGGCGAGACGTCGGTCGGCAAGTACCCGCTCGAGGCGGTCCGGATGATGGACAAGATCAGCCGGGAGGTCGAGGGCAGCCGGTACTTCCGCCCGACCCCGATCGAGTCGATGCCCCGGTTCGAGGGCACGGCCGGGCTGGTCGTTCGGTCCGCCTGCTACGCCGCGAGCGAGAAGGCCCGCCCGCTGGTGGTGTTCAGCTGGACCGGGACCACCGCTCGCCAGGCGAGCAAGGCGCGTCCGCGCGGGCCGCTGTACGCGCTGACCAGCAACCCGCGGACCGCCGACCAGCTGTGCCTCGCGTGGGGCGTGGTGCCGATCGTGGTCCCGCCGGTCGACTCGACCGACGAGCTGATCCGGGTCGGGGAGCGGGTGCTGCTCGATCTGGGGCTGATCGCGCGCGACGAGGAGATCGTGATCCTCGCCGGCAACACCCCGTCGCGCGAGACGGCGAACCTGATGAAGATCCACCGGGTCGGGGAGCGCTAGGAGCGCTCGGGAATGCTCCCTTCAGGGAGCGTTCACGCGCTCCTGACGCGAGTCTTCGGGCCGCCGTCCCGGCTCGCTGGGACGACTCGGAGCGACCGAGGGACCGCAGGTCCGGACCGCCCCCAACGATACAACCGCGGGTGACCAGAAGCCGGCGTCCGCGGTGACCTTCTCGGGTAGCTGGCCGACGGTGTCCCGCACCCGCTCCAGCATCGGGATGAAGTACTCCGTGTCCGGAGCCTGGTTCGAGGCCCCTTGGCCCACGATCACGTGCCATTCGTCGTCGACGGCGATGTGGCCCCGGTCAAGGATCTGTGAACGGCTGTCCGGGACCCGACCCCGTAGTGTAATGTCCGCGCCATGTTTTTCTATCTGAACGTGTTGTGGTCCGGTTGTGGCGTAGACGAAGGCCCGATCGAGGGATCCGACTCGATCTCAGCCGACCATCCGCCGAACGTCCTGGTCGTCCTGGTCGACGATCTCGGCACCGACAAGGTCGCGGCGTACGGCGACTCCCCCACCCCGCCCCGAACGCCGACGATCGACGGGCTGGCCGCCGACGGGGTCCTGTTCCGGAACGCCTGGGCCTACGCGAGCTGCTCTCCGACCCGCGCCGCGCTGTTGACCGGGCGGTACGGGCGGCGGACCGGGGTCGGCGAGGTGGTCGATCCGGCCACCTCCGGCAAGTACGAGCTGCCGCTGTCCGAGCTCACGATCCCGGAGATGCTGGCGTTCGCGCCCGATCCGTGGTCGACGAGCCTCATCGGCAAGTGGCACCTCGCCACCTGGGTGTCGCCGAACGCGGAGCTCGGACCTGGACTGCAGGGATTCGAGTGGTACGCCGCGACGTTCGGCAACCTGAACAACTCGTCGTACCCGGACGCGTACACCGTCGAGGGGTACTACAACTGGCAGAAGGACCTGAACGGCGCGCTCGGGTGGGAGACCCGGTACACGACGACCGACCAGGTCGACGACGCGATCGCCCGGATCGCGACGATGCCGGAGCCGTGGTTCCTGTACCTGCCGTTCAACGCCCCGCACACCCCTTCGAACGCCCCGCCGGCCGAGCTCGCCGAGATCGCGCCCGGGCAGCTCGAGACCCAGGGCGGCGTGTACACCGCGATGCTCGAGGCGATGGACCGCGAGCTCGGGCGGCTGCTCGCCG
>JBEBJW010000060.1:0-13743 GCA_040079715.1 Myxococcota bacterium
CCACCGGGCGGTGGAGCTCCAGTTCCCACCGCCCGGTGGGGCGCAGTGCGTGAGCCAGTGGAGCATGAGCGGGTACGAGCAGTGGTGGCGCGACACCTCGTTCGACACCGGCGGGTACCGGTACGAGGTCGCGTTCGGCGTCGACGAGTCCGGGCCCTGGCCGGTCCGCACCGGGTACGTCTCGGTGACGCGGGGCGAGGAGAGGGTCTCGCTGGCGTGCACCAGCAACCTGCTCGTACAGGGGCCGCTCGGCCGCGAGCGCCGGTGCGAGGACGAACCTGAAGCCGCGCCCCTCGCTCCCGACGACGGAGCCCGGTGATAGCTGTCGGCGGGGGTGTGGGTGACCCGGACCGACCTGCTGAACCTGCTGGCGGCGCTCGCGTACGCGCTCGGCGGCGCGTGCATGAAGGCGTCGGGCGGCCTCGCGCGGCCCGCGTGGCTGGTCGGGGTGTACGCGGCGTTCGTGCTCGGGTCGACCCTGCAGACGGTGGCGATGCGCGACCAGGATCTCGGGTCGAACTACCTCGTGGTGCTCGGGCTCGAGGCGACCGGCGCGTTCGCGATCGGCCTGCTGGTGTTCCGCGAGCCGATCACCGTCGCGAAGGTCGTGGGGCTGGTGCTGGTGGGGATCGGGATCGCCCTGCTCCGGAAGTGACGGGACCAGAGACACGAAGGCCGGACCCCCGTTCGGGAGCCCGGCCTCGGCGATCGGCAGCCCGGGCTGGCCAACCAGCCCGGATCCGCCTCGCGATCAGTTCGTGGCGGCCGCGGCGGCGTCGACCACGGTGATCGCCTGGGTGGCGCTCATCGTGCCCGAGGTCGCGGTGATCGTGGCGGCGCCCGGCGCGACCGCGGTCACGGTGCCCTTGTCGTCGACCGTCGCGATCGCGGCGTTGTCCGACGCGAAGGTCACGGTCTGGTTCGGGACTTCCTTGTCGCCCGCGGCCATCACCTTCGCCATCAGCGGCGCGGTGGCCCCGACCTTCCACTCGACGCCCTCGGCGCCCGAGATCACGACCTTCTCCGGCAGCGCGACGACGAAGTTGTACTCCTTGCACACCTGCTCGGTCGCGCAGGCCTTGACCTTCGCGTCGCCCGAGGCGACCGGGACGACCTTGTCGCCCTCGAGCTTCGCGACCGAGTCCGGCGACACGGTCCACTTCAGCTCGGGCTGGGTCGCGAGCTCCTTGCCCTCGGCGTCGAGGACGGTGGCCTTGGTGACCGGCACGGCTTCCGTGGCGAACACGGTGACGGTCTCGTCTCCGGCGAACTTGACTTCGGCCGGCGTCTGACCACAACCCACCAACGAGGCAACGATGAACATGGGAATCCCCCTGTGCATGGTCCGGCGAGCGGGCCAAGCTTGTGTACACACCGCTCGCGTGAGCGGGCGCCCCAAGTATCCGACCCGTGACCGCGCGCAAGGAAGACCGTCCCCGCTACATCGTAGGGACCCCCCCGGCGATCCCGCCGTCCGTCACGGTTCGCCGAGCCCGTACTTCGACAGCTTCTCGTACAGGGTGACCCGCGCGATCCCCAGTCGGCGCGCGGCTTCGCTCCGGTTCCCGTTCGCCGACCGGAGGGCCTCGACCACCAGGCCGCGCTCGTACGCCTCGACCCGGGACTTGAGGTCGAGCTCGGTCGCGGGCGCCTCGGCGGCGGCGGTCGGGGCGGGGAGGAGCTCCAGATCGAGCGCCCCCTCGGGGGACAGCGCGATCGTCCGCTCGATCGCGTGCTCGAGCTCGCGGACGTTCCCGGGCCACCGGTACGCCAGGAGCCGCGGGATCAGCCCGTCCGGGATCGGCCCGGTGTCCGCCCCGAACCGCCGGGTGTACAGGGCGAGGAAGTGGCGGGCGAGCACCGCGATGTCCTCGGGGCGGTCGCGGAGGGCGGGGACGTGGAGCCGCACCACGTCGAGCCGCCACCGCAGGTCGTCGCGGAACGCGCCGGCGGTGACCCGCTCGCCGAGGTCCCGGTGGGTGGCGGCGAGCAGCCGCACGTCGACCTTCCGGGTCCGGTCCTCGCCGACCGGCCGGATCTCGCCGGTCTGGAGCACCCGGAGGAGCTGGGCCTGGACGTCGAGCTCGAGCTCGCCGACCTCGTCGAGCAGCAGCGTGCCGCCGTCGGCCTCCCGGAACAGCCCCGGCCGGTCCCGCACGGCGCCGGTGAACGCGCCCTTCGTGTGGCCGAACAGCTCGGCCGCGGCGAGATCGTTCGCGATCGCCGCGCAGTTGAACCGCACGAACGGCTGGTCGGCCCGGCGGGACGCGGCGACGATCGCCTCCGCCACCCGCTCCTTGCCGGTGCCGCTCTCGCCGGTGATCAGCACCGTCACGTCGCGGGGCGCGACCCGGGCCACGAGCTCGGCGAGCCGCTCCATCGCCGGCGACGCGAACTGGAGCCGGCGGGACAGGGCGAGCGCGTCGCGGAGCCGCGCGTTGTCCGCCTGGAGCCGGGTCGCCTCGATCGCCCGCCCGACCACCGCCAGCACCTCGTCCACGTCGAACGGCTTGCGGAAGTAGTCGTACGCGCCGAGCTTCATCGCCTCGACCGCGGTCCGCTCGGTGCCGTGCGCGGTGACCACGATCACCCGCGGGGGCCGGGGCAGGGCGACCGCCGCGCGCAGCACGCTCATCCCGTCCGCCGCCGGCATCCGGAGGTCCGTCAGCACCACGTCGTAGCCGTCGGGCAGCTTGGCGATCGCCTCCCGGCCGTCGCGGGCCGTCGACACCTCGGCGTCGAGCGTCGACAGCACCTCCGACAGGGTGTACCGGACGGCGGAGTCGTCGTCGACGACCAGGATCTTCGCGGTCACGTCGCCTCCGACACGATGTCCCGGCCCGGCGCCAGCCCTGGCCCCGGCCCCGGCGTCCCCAGCACGATCGTCGCCCGGGTCCCGCCGCCGTCCCGGGGGGTGAGCGCGAGCCGGCCGCCGTGCTGCTGGACCAGCGCGCGGGCGATCGTCAGCCCGAGGCCGCTGCCGCGGGGGCGGGTGGTGACCCCGGCCTCGAACACGACGTCCCGGACCGCGTCGTCGACCCCGGGCCCGCGGTCGAGCACCTCGATCGCCGGCCCGTCCGGTCGGGCGACGATCGTGACCTCGGTCCCGGCGGGAGCCGCCTCGATCGCGTTCTGGACCAGGTTCACCAGCACCTGCCGCAGCTTGCGCCGGTCGGCCCGGGTGGTCAGCGCGGTCGGCTCGGCGACGAGGGTGACCCCGCGCAGCCGCGCCACCCCCTCGCACAGCGACACGATCTCGTCCGCGAGCTCGCCGACCGGGACGTCGGTCTGGGTCAGCGGGACCAGCGGACGCGAGAAGTCGAGGAACTGGTCGAGCGTCTCCTGCATCCGGTCGACCTCGGCCCGGAGGACCGCGAGCCGCTCGGCCGACTTGCCGGTGAGATCGCGCGCCAGCAGGGCCGACAGCCCCTTGATGCTCGCGAGCGGGTTCTTCAGCTCGTGCGCGATCTCGCCCGACAGCGCGACCAGCTCCCGGGCGTGCTCGGCGTGCGCGACCCGCTCGCTGTCGGTGGCGCCGAGCGCGTCGGACACGAGCTCGTACACGACGATCCGGACCTTCCGCCCGAGGAACACCGCCCCCGCGAGCATCACCGTCACGAACGACGCGAGCGCCACCGGCCAGGTCGGCCCGGTCGCGACGAGCCCGAACCCCGGCACCGCGAGCGAGGTGCCGGTCGCGTTCAGCGCCGCCATCGTCCACACCGCCACGAGCTGCGCCCCGACCACCGCCGCGAGGGTCGGGCTCGGCCCGAACACGATCGCGAGCTGGAGCGCCGCCATCGGCAGGATCGGGAACAGCGGCCCCTCGAGCCCGCCGGTCATCACCACCACCCCGAGCTGGATCCACAGCATCGCGACGATGTTCGGCGGGAGCGACCCCGGGCCCGACCACCCGGCGCGCCACCGGGCGTACTCGACCCCGAACAGCGTCACGACCGAGCCCGACAGCGCGCACCCGAACGCGATCCGCCACGGGTCCGGGTCCGCCCACACCGTCAGCGCCATCACCGTCAGGAACACCGGGGCGAACAGGATCCGGAGCACGACCAGCCGCGCCATCGCGACCCGCATCGACTCCTGCTTCAGCGCGCCGAGGTCGCGGATCGGGTCGGTCACGTCGTCGCTCCGGATCCCTCCTACCATCGCTGGTCGAGGCCCCGCGCCCGTCGGAGCGACGCCTCGGCGATCCGGAGCCGGGCCCGCGCCCCGACGACCCCGACCTCGGCCCGGAAGGCGTCGGTCTCGACGTCCCGCGCCTGGAGCGGGCTGACGGTGCCGGCAGAGAGCCCGAGCTGCGCGACCTCCGACGCCTCGGCCGCGAGGTTCGCCTGCTCCATCGCGAGGGTGAGCTGCTCCTGGGCCACCGCGAGGTTCCGCTCGGCCTCGCGCTGTTCGCGCGACACCCGGAGCTGCTCGGACGTCCGCGCCGCTTGGGCCGCCGCCTGGTCCGCCTGCGCCTGGTGGAGCTTGCCGTACCGAAAGCCGCCGTCGTACAGGGTCCAGGTCGCCTCGAGCCCGACCCGCCACGCGGTCTGGTTCCCGGTCGGGTACGGCTCGGTCGCCGCCGTCGCCGCGCCGGTCGCCGCGAGGGTCGGGAACTGGCGCCACCACGCCGACTGGACCTGGGCCCGCGCCGCGCCGACCCGGGCGTCCGCCGCGGTGATCGCCGGGCGGGTCGCGCCGGTCGGGTCGAGCGGGGCCGCCTCGGGGAGCACGACGGTGGCGGGGCCGTCGATCCCGAGCAGGCCGCCGAGCTGCTCCTGGGCCGACGCGAGGTTCGCCTGGGACTCGGCGAGCTCGCTCCGGCGCCGGGCCACGTCCGCCTTGGCCCCGAGCACGTCGACCGACGTCGCGGTCCCGGCCACCTGGGCGATCTCGGTCGCGGCGAGGTGGTCCCCGGCGACGTCCACCGCCTTGGTCGCGGCGGCGACCACCCCGGCGGCGGCCTCGGCCCCGGCGGCGGCGGCGATCAGCCCGGACTCGAGCTCGAGCCGGATCTCGTCGGTCGTGCCGGACAGGGCCCGGACCGACCGGCGGGCGGCGGTCCAGTCGGCGATCGCGACCGGGGCGACGAGCGGGATCCGCACCGACGCGGCCCCGCTCCACACCTCGAGCGGCTGGATCACGGTGTCCGGCACGTCCGGCAGCTCCGCCGGGTCGACCGGGATCGGCACCGCCGCGAGCAGCCCGTCGATCAGCTGGGAGAACCCGAACACGACCTCCGAGTCGTTCCGGGTGTAGGTCCCCTGGGCCGCGACGATCGGCAGGAACCCCGCCGCCGCCTGCCGCGCGATCCCCGACGCCGACGCGACCCGGGCCTCGGCCGCAGCCCAGTCCGGCGAGTCCGCGATCAGCCGGTCCAGCGCCTCGTGCAACGTCAGCTCGACCGGCTCGGCGGCGCTCGCGACCGACCACACCCACGGGACCATGCGACCTCCACCGTGCCCTTACGCAACGACGGTGCCAGCGGCACGGATCACGGTCGGACGCGGCGCTTGGCCATGGGGTCGCCCCCCGACCGTCCGGAACCCGGAACACCCCTGTCGGGATCCCGTACAGGTCGGGCCCGCCGCGCGGGACGGATCCCCGCCCGGACCGCCGGTCGACCGTCCGCCGGACCGGTGGCACGACCGGTGCATGGACCGACGGGCGGGAGGACGAATGCGGACCCAGGTGGTCGCGGCGCTGGTGATCGGCGCGCCGGTGCTGTTGATCGGGACCCGGCTGGTGACCCAGCAGTGGGCGTTGATGGGCCCAGCGGGCGGCTCGGGGACGATCGAGGGCGACCGGGTGATCGTGTCGTCCAAGCTCGGGGCGCGGCTCGTCGCGCTCGAGGTCGCCGAGGGCGACGCGGTCACCGCCGGGCAGGTGCTCGCCCGGCTCGACTGCGCCGACGTGGACGCGACGCTCGAGGAGGCGAAGGCCCGGCTGTCGGCGGCGTCGGCTCAGGCGCGGGCGTCGATCGCCCAGGCCGAGGCGGCGGGGGTGCAGAAGTCGGCGGCGTGGGTCCAGTCGCAGGCGGCGGCGGCCCAGGCCGACGCGGTGCTGGCCCAGCGCGACGCGGCCGCCCGCCAGGCGTCGCGGGTCCAGGCGCTCGATCAGGGGGCGTCGGTCGCGGTCGTCGACCAGAGCAACGCCAGCGCCGACGCGCTCGAGCACCAGAGCGCCGCGGCGGTCGCGTCGGCCCAGGCGGCCCGGCTCCAGATCAGCCTCGCGAAGGGGCAGGCGGCGGCGGCGGCCGAGAACGCGCAGGCGTCGGCCGAGCAGGTCCGGGCGGTCGAGTCGGCGATGCACCGGGCCCAGCTGATGGCGGACGAGTGCGTGGTCGAGGCGCCGCGCGACGGGATCGTCGAGACCCTGCCGTACACGGTCGGCGAGATGGTCGCCCCCGGCACCGCGGTGGCGACGATCGTCGACCTCGCCGAGGTGACCGCGACGTTCTACCTGCCGAACGCCGAGCTCGCCGCCGCGACCGTCGGGCAGCGGGCCTCGGTCCTCGCCGACGCGTGGCCGGACGACGCGTTCGACGCGAAGGTCCTCCGGGTCGGGCCGGAGGCGGCGTTCACCCCGCGGAACGTCCAGACGCGGACCGACCGGGATCGCCTGGTGTACCCGATCGAGGTCGCGATCCCGAACCCCGACCGCAAGCTCCGCCCGGGGATGCCGGTCCAGGTGACCCTGGTGGAGGAATAGATGCGCTGGCCGTGGTCCGAGGTCCCGGTCGAGCCCGATCCGGATGCGCCGTCGATCGCGGCGTCGAACCTGACGAAGTCGTTCGGGGCGGTCCAGGCGTTGGCCGGGTTGTCGGTGACGATCGAGCGAGGGGAGCTGTACGGGCTCGTCGGCCCGGACGGCGCCGGCAAGACCACCGCGGTCCGCGCGATCGCGGGCCTGATCGACGTCGACACCGGTGTCGTGCGGGTCCGCGGGATGGACCCGACCTCGCGGTCCGCCCGGGAGTCGATCGGGCTGATGCCCCAGCGGTACGCGCTGTACGGCGACCTGACGATCGACGAGAACCTCCGGTTCTTCGGGGACTTGTTCTGCGTCGACCCCGAGGCGTACGCCTCCCGCCGCGACCGGCTGCTCGCGGTCACCCGGCTGGCCCCGTTCGTCGACCGGCGGGCCGACGCGCTGTCCGGCGGGATGTACAAGAAGCTCGCGTTGTCGTGCGCGCTGCTCCACTCGCCCCCGGTCCTGCTGCTCGACGAGCCGACGAACGGGGTCGACCCCGTGTCCCGCCGCGAGCTGTGGGCGCTGCTCCACGAGTTCGTCGCCGACGGGACGACCGTCCTCGTGACCACGCCGTACATGGACGAGGCCGAGCGGTGCCACCGGGCCGGGATCCTGTACCAGGGCCGGCTGCTCGCCGAGGGGGACCCGGTCGCGTGGGCCCGCGAGCACGGCACGTTCGAGGAGTTCTTCGTCGAGATCCTCGCCCGCGCCGCGCAGGAGGCCGCGTGACGCCCGCGATCACCGTCGAGTCGCTCCACAAGACGTTCGGGTCGTTCGTCGCCGTCGACCACGTGAGCTTCGAGGTCGGCCAGGGCGAGATCTTCGGCTGGCTCGGGGCGAACGGCGCCGGCAAGTCGACCACGATCCGGATGCTGATCGGCGTGATGCCGCCCACGTCCGGCGACGCGGTGGTCGGCGGTCGGCGGGTCGCGTCGGACCCGATCGGGGTCAAGCGGCGGATCGGGTACATGTCCCAGAAGTTCTCGCTGTACCCGGACCTGACCGTCCGGCAGAACCTCCAGTTCTTCGGCGGGGCGTACGGGCTGACCCCGGCGCGTATCCGGGACCGGATCGCGGCGGTGTCGGACGAGGTCGACCTCGACGGGCTGATCGACGCGGTCACCGGCGATCTGCCCGGCGGGACCCGCCAGCGGGTGGCGCTCGGGGCCTCGCTGCTCCACGAGCCGGGGATCGTGTTCCTCGACGAGCCGACCGCCGGGGTCGACCCGATCTCCCGCCGGCGATTCTGGGCGCTGATCCGGAAGCTGGCCGGCCAGGGGACCACCGTGTTCGTCACGACCCACCACCTCGACGAGGCCGAGCAGTGCGCCCGGATCGGGCTGATGGTCGACGGGCGGCTCGTGGCGCTCGACACCCCGCCGAACCTCGCCGCCACCTGGGTCCCGGGCGAGCTGTACCGGCTGACCGGCCGGGGGATCCACCACGCCGCCGGGCCGCTCCGCGAGCTGGCCGGGGTGGTCGAGCTCGAGCCGTTCGGGGCAGCGCTCCACGTCCGGGTCACCGGCACGCCGCCGGACGCGATCCTCGCCCGGGCCCGGACCGTGAGCCCCGACGCCGCGATCGAGCGGACCCGGGCCACGCTCGAGGACGTGTTCCTCGCGGTGGTCCGCCGCCCGAAGGAGGCCGCGTGAGCCCGACCCCGGCCGTCGCCGGCCCGACGCCGACGGCGAAGTTCGTCCGGCGGGTGCTCGCGATGTCGCGCAAGGAGGTCGCGCACGTCCGGCGGGACCCCGGGATGCTGTACCTCGCGATCGGGATGCCGCTGCTGCTGATCCTGATCTTCGGGTTCGGGGTGCGGTTCGACGCGGACGACCTGCCGATCGCGGTGGTCGACCTCGACCGGTCGGCCGAGAGCCGCGCGCTGATCCGGGAGGTGGTGGCGAGCGGCGATCTGGTGCTCGCGGGCGAGCCGTCGGGGGTGCCCGAGGCCGAGGCGATGCTCCGGGCGAACCGGGCCGTCGCGGCGGTGGTGATCCCGGTCGACGCCGGGGCGCGGCTGGCGCGCGGCGAGGGGGTGACCGCCCAGCTCCTGGTCGACGGGACCGACGGCACGATCGCGAACGTGCTGCTGGCGAACACCCAGGCGCTCGCCGCGTCGGTGTCGGCGTCGATGAGCCGCCGGCCGCCGGCGATCGTGCCGTCGGTGTCGACCCGGTACAACCCGGCGGGCGAGTCGGCGATGTTCCTGCTGCCGGGCACGATCGCGTACGTGCTCGCGCTGGTCAGCGTGCTGCTCACAGCGCTCGCGGTCGCGCGCGAGTGGGAGCGCGGCTCGATGGAGCAGCTGTTCGCGACGTCGATCGGGATCCCGGAGATCGTGGTCGGCAAGCTGCTGCCGTACGTCGGGCTCGGCCTGATCGACGTGCTGCTGTCGCTGGCGCTCGGGGCGACGGTGTTCGACCTGCCGTTCCGCGGGTCGCTCGTGTGGATCGGCCTCGGCTCGCTGCTGTTCATCCTCGGGATGCTCGGCCAGGGGCTGCTGATCTCGATCGTCACCCGGTCGCAGATGCTCGCCACCCAGCTCGGCGCGCTGTCGGCGATGCTGCCGTCGCTGCTGTTGTCCGGGTTCATGTTCCCGGTCGACAACCTGCCGCTGCCGTTCAAGATCCTGTCGACGGTGGTGCCGGCGCGGTTCCTGGTGACCCTGCTGCGGTCGGTGTTGTTGAAGGGCGGCGGGTTCGCCGAGGTCTGGACCGATCTGGTGGGGCTCGCCCTGTTCGGGATCGTGACCGTGACCGCGTCGTCGCTCGCGTTCAAGCGGAGGATCGCATGACGCCGTCGCTGTGGCGGATCCAGCTCGTGGCGCTGGTCCGGAAGGAGGTCGCGCAGATCCTGGCCGACTCCCGGCTGGTCCGGATGCTGATCCTGGCGCCGATCATCCAGCTGCTCGTGTTCGGGGCCGCGGTGAACTTCGAGATCGAGCACGTCCCGACGGCGATCGTCGACCTGGATCGGTCGACCCGCAGCCGGACCCACGCCGACGCGATGCTCGCCGACGGCACGCTCCAGCGCGCGCTCGACACGACCGACCCGGAGGTCGCGTTCGCGGCGATGGACCGCGGGGAGGTCGCGGCGGTGGTGATCTTCCCGCCGGACTACGACGCGGATCGGCTGCGCCGCCAGCCGGCGTCGGTCCAGGTGGTGATCGACGGGACGGACGCGCGCCGGTCCGGGGTCGCCGCCGACGCCGCGGTCCGGTTCTTCGCCCAGGCCGAGCCCGGCCCGCAGCTGTTGCGGGTCGAGCCGCGGATCCTGTCGAACCCGACCCTCGACACCCAGCCGTACATGATCCCGGGCCTGGCGGCGATGGTGCTCGTGACCACGACCACCCTCGTCACCGCGATGGGGCTCGCGCGGGAGCGGGAGGTCGGCACGCTCGAGCAGGTGCTGGTGACGCCGATCTCGGCCCCGGTGCTGCTGCTCGGCAAGGTACTGCCGTACACCGCGATCGGCCTCGTCGACACGGCACTCGCGCTCGGGGCGGGGACCCTCGTGTACGACGTGCCGATGCGCGGCTCGCTCGTGTTCCTCGGGGTCGCGACGCTGCTGTACCTGCTGTCGACCCTCGGGGCGGGGCTGCTGGTCGCCACGTTCGCGAAGACCCAGCAGCAGGCGTTCATGGGCGGGTTCTTCTTCATGATCCCGGCGATCCTGCTGTCCGGCAACATGACCCCGGTGATCGCGATGCCGGACTGGATGCGGCCGATCACCTACCTGAACCCGCTCCGGTGGTTCATCGAGATCCTGCGGGCGAACCTGCTCGAGGGCAGCTCGTTCCACGAGCTGTGGCCGCACCTGCTCGCGCTGCTGTGCATCGGCACGGCGCTGTTCGGCACGGCGGTCCGGCGGTTCCGGATGGACATCGGGTAGCCCGGGTCCGGGCCCTCGGCGCGAACCGGGGGCCCGCGACGTGTCAGACCGGCCGGCGCCGCTCGAACCGAGCGGACGATGCCGATCGCAGGTGGATCCGCAGGTCGGCCGCGCCGCGCGGAGCGCCAGGTGGCGTCCCGTGCGCCCGCCGTCCCGATCCGACGCCGGAGCCGCGCCCCCGCGGCTCGCCGGAGCCCCGAGGCCCCAAGCGCGCAGCGCGCCCGCGGCATCCATCCAGTGCCAGACCGTGACCCTCAACCCCCGACCGGAGCGGCCGATTCGGGGGCATGTCGCACCTGTTCTTCGTCCACGTCCCGAAGACCGCCGGCCGGTACCTGGTCCAGGTCGCGCTCCGACACGAGCTGCGCGACGGGCCGTTCCTGCCGCGGACAAAGGCGTACGCCGGCTCTCCGACCGGGCGGCTCCACTACGGCGGTCACAACGTGATCCGCCGCGCCGCGGTCACCCCGTTCAAGTACTTCGACCACTGCGTGCAGGACGCCCCCGGGTGGGACGGCGCGGTCCGGTTCACGATCGTCCGCAACCCGTTCGACCTGCTGGTGTCGATGTTCTGCGACGGCTGGCCGTACGGGCCGAGCTTCGGGCTCGATCGGTTCCCGTCGTTCGACGCGTTCGTCGAGGCGTACTGCGACCCGGGCTACCCGTGGGTCGTGCCCGAGCAGCACCGGAGCCTGTGGTTCCAGCTCGTCGACGACGACGGCCGGTTCCCGCTCGACGCGGTGCTCCACCAGGAGTCCCTCGACGACGAGCTGGCCGCGCTGTGCGCCCCGCTCGGGATCACCCCGGTCCGCGGCGGCCTGCACAAGGTGAGCCGACACGGGCCCCAGCGCGACCACCGGACCTGGTACCCGGACCGCCTGCGCGAGCTGGTGGAGCGCCGGTGCGCCGGGGACCTCGCGTGGAGCGGGTACGACTTCGACGGGCTCCGCGTGGCCGCGTAGTCTGACTGGGTCGAGCCGACATGGGTCGAGCCGACACGGGTCGAGCTACCGCGCGCGCCCGGCGGACGGGGGCTCGGAGAGCGCGTCGACCGACGACGCCGACGCCACCGTCGTCTGCGGTCGACTCGCGCGGGGCGGCCAGCCGGGCGCGGCGCGCAGATCGGCGAGGGCCATCAGCGGGGTCGGGTGGCGGATCGGGTCGATCAGCGCCTGGGCCGCAGCGTGACGTCCGCCGAGCAGGGCGATCCGGGCGAGGTACACCCGGGTCCACCGGTGGTGCTCGAGCGCGCGCCCCGGGGGCCAGGCGGTACCTCCGGCGTGGATCGTCGCCGCCGCCACCGCGTACCGGACCCACGGCCGCGCTTCGGCCTGGGCCGTGAGCGCCGCGAGGGCGTCGAGGGCGTCGCGCGGGCGAGCGAGGTGCCACCCGATCTCCACCCGCAGGCGCACGGCCCGCGGCCCGGGCAGGATCCCCGCCAGCCGCTCCGCCGCCTCGGCGTGCCGGCCGGCGGCGATCAGGAGCGCGCACCCGGTCTCGATCGCGGCGTCGATCCGGCGCGGGGGAGCGTCCGGGTCGGGCGGTCGAGTCGCGCGAGCGCGCCGACCGGATCCCGCGCGGCCGCGAGCTCGAACCGGAGCTGGTCGACCGACCGCCGGATCTGGGGGGCCGCGCACCTGGGCAGGAGGGTCAGCGCGGCGATGTCGTCCTCGGCCCCGAGGAGATCCCCGAGCGCCAGCCGGAGGTCCACCCGCGCCATCAGGACCCACGGTCGGGTGTGATCCGACCGATCCGACTGCGTGAGGGCCGCGTCCCCGTGTGGCGTCAGCAGGCCGCGGACCACGAGGCCGCCGATCGTGTCGAGCGGGTTGCCGGAGGACAGCACGGCGGCAGCGGCGTCGACGGTGAACGTTCGCGCGAACGTCGCGAGCTGGCGCAGCGCGTCCCGCGATCCGTCCGGCAGGCGGTCCCAGGTGTACGCGACCATCGCCTCGATCGACGCGTCGCCGTGGGCGCGGATCGCGGCGAGGGCCGCCGTGGGCCCGAGCGTCGCGGCGTGGACGGCCACGAGCTCGAGCGCGAGGGGGAACAGCGTGGCCCCTGTCGACACCCGTCCCGTGTCGAGGTCCACCGTCCGGTCGTCGAGCGCGAATCGCATCCGGTCCCCATCGTACCTTGTCGCCAGGCAGCCGATCGGATCGGGCCGATCCGATCCGGGCGCGGTAGGTTCGAGGGGGCACGCGGAGGGGTTCATGCGGTATCTGCTGGTGATGGTGGCGCTCGGATGCGGAAACGGCGACGACGGCTCGGGCGACGTGACGCTGAAGGACGCCGACGGCGACGCGGACACCGACACCGACGCGGACAGCGACACCGACGCGGACGCGGACGCCGACAGTGACGCCGACAGCGACACCGACACCGACACCGACACGGACAGCGACACCGACACCGACGCGGACACCGACAGCTCGACCGGCGAGACCGGGACCGCGGTCGACCCGCTGGTCGGGCGGGCGTTCGTGTTCGACCCGACCTCGGTGAACATCACGCAGCCGCCGGGCCTCGGGGCGTTGATCTTCTCGTACTGGACCACGCCGTTCGCGCTCGAGATCCAGGCGGTGACCGGGACCGATCTCACGATCCGGGCGGCGGCCACCGTGGCCGGGCTCCAGGATCCGTGCGGGGTGACGGTCGACCTCGATCCGGTCGACTTCAGCGGCGACCCGGTGTTCTCGTACGTCGCGCCGGCGGCGTTCACGATCGGCTCGGCCTCGATCGAGCACTCGGTCGAGTCGCTCGAGCTGACCGGCCAGGTCGACGCGGTGGGCGGGACCCTGCGCCAGGTGCAGGTGCGGGCGCTGATCGAGACCACCGGGATCGGAGAGGTGATCGGGACGGACGCGCAGGGCGTGTGCGATCTGGTGGCGGCGTTCGGGGTCAACTGCATCCCGTGCCCGAGCGGCCTGCCGACCTGCCTCGCGTACGAGGCGGACTCGGCGATCGCGGCCGAGGACGTGGCGCTGGATCTGACGGTGCTGACCCAGGCGGACGTGGACGCAGATCCGCAGTGCAACTAGTGACCGTCGTCGAAGGCGACCTCACGGAGCAGGAGGTCGACGCGATCGTCAACGC
>JBEBJW010000061.1:0-13614 GCA_040079715.1 Myxococcota bacterium
GTCGAGTCGACGCCGATCAAGGGCACCCGCCGGCGGGGCGCCTCCCTCGCCGACGACGCCCGCCTCAGGTCCGAGCTCCGCGACGCGGCGAAGGACCGCGCCGAGCTCGTGATGATCGTCGACCTCGTCCGCAACGACCTCGGTCGGGTCGCGGTCGTGGGGTCGGTGGTGGCCGGCGATCGGGTCATCACCGCCCACCCGACGGTGTTCCACGCCGCGTGGCCGGTCCGCGCCGAGCTCCTCCCGGGCCGGGACGCGTGGGACGCGCTCGCGGCCACGTTCCCTCCGGGCTCGGTCACCGGGGCCCCGAAGGTCCGCGCCTGCCAGCGGATCGCCGCCCTCGAGCCGCACCCGCGCGGGGTCTACTGCGGGGCGATCGGGTACGCGGCGGACGGCGGCGACGCGCGGTTTTCGGTCGCGATCCGGACCGGGGTGTTCGACGGCCCCGACGCCCGGTACCACGTGGGCGGCGGGATCGTGGTCGACAGCGACCCGGCCGCCGAGTGGGACGAGACCGTGGCGAAGGAGCTCGCCCTCCGCCGCGCCCTCGTCGGGTGACCGGACCCGCTCGGAGGCCGCGCGCCCTACTCGGGCGGCTCCTCGTCCGGCGGACCGTCGAGGTCGATCGGGTCTTCCTCGCCGTCGTGAGGCTCGTCGATCGGGCTCGGATCGCCGGCGTTCTCCGGGTCTTCGTCCGGGTTGGTCTCGGGATCGAGCGGGATCGCACCCGGTCGCTCGGCCTCCCGCTCCTCCCGCCGCTGGCGGAGCCGTTCGCGCAGCTCCTCCCGCCGCTTGTCCCGCTCCTCGTCCGTCTCGTCCGCCCGCGACGGACGGGGCGGCATCGCCACCCCCGACGAGCTCGCCCCGCGGGACGACACGCGCGGCGACCGGCTCCCCGGCGTGCAGCTGTACGCGCCGAGGCGCGAGATCACGCCGCGGCAGCTGTACTGATACGAGCCGTCGGACTGCTTCGCCTCCGACAGGAACGCCTCGTACGGCGCGAGCTGCTCGCCGAGCTTCGACAGCGACACGGTGAGGTCGATAGCACTGCGGTCGAGCGGATCCCGGAGGGTGACCTCCCCGGTGATCTGCAGCGTCAACAGATCGCTCACCAGGTGACCGTCGGTGATCGTCGCCTTGCCGTCGACCACGTCGGCCACGATCTCGAGGTCCGAGATCGGGATCTCGATCCCGAGCGGGCCGGTCGACGGGAGCTCGAGGTCGGACAGGCCGAGATCCTTACCGGTGATCGACACCTTGCCGGTCGCGTCCTTCATCCCGTTCTCGCCGGCGTGGAGATCGATCGCCAGATCGATCGCCCCGGTGCCCGACGCAGTGAACCCGGGGATCAGCACGAACACGTCGGCCAGCGGCAGCGCGTCCGCCGAGAGGACCAGGTCGGCGAGCTCGATGTTCCCGCGCTCGGCGACCGCGGTCCCGACCGAGTAGTCGATCACCCCCTCGGTCAACGTGACCGAACCGCGGACGTACGGGGCCCGGCGGAGGAGCGACCACGGGCTGACCCGGAGCCGCGCGTTCGACAGCAGCCCGACGAGCTGCGGCCCGTCGACCACCGGGGCGTCCTCGCCGTCGGACCCGGCCGCGGACGCCGGCGCCGGCCGACCGGTCTTGTACAGCTTCACGTCGTCGACCGACAGCCCGATCCACCACGGGACCACGCTGCCGATCTCGGCGCTGTACTCGCGCCCCATCACCCCGGGGACCTCGTACCGGAGCCGATCGGCGATTACGGTCGACGGGAACGTCAGCCGGAACGTGAGGGCGAACACGAAGATCGTCCAGGCGATCGACCCGAGCACGAACAGCACGATCCGCCTCACGACCCCTCCCCGAGCGACAGGACGACCACGTCGAGCGACACGTCCATCGTCTTTTCCTTCTTCACCGTGGTCACCTTGAAGTTCGACTGCTCGACCCGGGCCGGGAACCCGCTCGTCTCGAGCTCGTACAGGAACCGATACAGTGGCTCCTGCGGCGCGTGCTTCAGCTCGATCGTGTATCGGGTCGACAGGATGTCACCGACCTGCTCGGCGGTGGTCTGCTGGACGGCCGACAGCGACTGCTTGAGCTCGTGCTTGTCCGCGAGATCCTCGATCCACGCGCTGACCGGCTGGTCGGCGTACTGCTCGAGCCGGCTCTTCTGGGCCGAGAACCGCGCGTCGGCGGCCCGGTACTCCTGCTCGAGCTGCTGGACCTGCGCGTAGGTGTCCTTCGCGGTGCGCACCCGGCTCGCCTTGTCGGCCAGCATCCCGTGCAGCAGCCACCAGAACCCGCCCGCGCCGAAGATCACCGCGAACAACACGAGGCCGACGAGCAGCTTGCGGTCCCGCGGCGACAGGGCCTCGAGCTGACGCTCCACCACCGCCATCGGGCCGGTGCGCACCGATACCGTCGCCATCTCAGCCCTCCTCGCCCGACCCGGGGGTCGCGGCGGTGCCCGTCGCAGCGGCCGCGGTGGCGGCCTCTCCGAGCGGGATCGTGATCGGGAACCGGACCCGGCCGTTGTTCAGCCGCTGCTCCTGCCCCTTGGTCGCCGCCTTGAACCGCGGCGTCTCCTTCAGCTTCTCCTCGACCTTCGAGCTCGAGCCGTACCCGTCGGTCTCGGCGTTGAACGTGATCGACGTCGGCGAGATCGACAGGTCGGACACCTCGACCGTCACCTCGGGGTGCGGCGGGAACGCCTGGGTCAACGCGTACAACGCGTCGATCGTCGGCGGGACCCCGACCGAACCGTCGCCGAGGACGTCCGCCCGGTGGACCGCATCCTCGGTGAACTGCGCCATCAGCGACTGCGCCTTGGTCATCGTGTCGAGTCCGGTCGCCGGGATCTCCGGGAACGACCGGGTCACGATGTCGCGCACCGCGGCCTCGGCCTCGTTCTGCTCGACCGACAGCCCGCGCATCTGCACCGCGAACATCAGCAACGCGGCGACGCAGAAGATCGCGGCACCCGATACCCCGTACCCGAGCGCGGCCCGCAGCAGATCGGTCCGACCCCGGAACACCAGCGGCCCGACCCGCAGATCGATCGGGGCCGACCCGGTCGACGCGAGCGCGAGCGCCTGGCACACCGCGAACGGCCCGGACGACTTCTCGCCCCGCGGATCGGTCGCGCCCCGGACCGGGACCCCGAGATCGGCCTCGAGCCGGTCCCACAGCTCGTCGATCCGGGCGGTGCCCCCGCACAGGCGCACCTCCGCGACCTCACCGGACAAGGTGTCTTCGGCCTTGATCAACGTCGACCGGATCTCGGCCAGCAGCATCCCGATCACCTGATCGAGCCGCTCGCGGACCGGGGGCGGGAGCTTCGTGTAGCCAGAGTGCGGCGCCTCGGCGGACTGGGTCGGCTCCTCGTCCGGGATCACGTCGTCGGCGCCGTGCTTGAGCTGCTCGGCCTCGGCCCACCCGACCCCGGCGGACTCGGCGATCGCGCGGGTGAACGCGTGCCCGCCGATGTTGATCGACCGGACGACCTGGACCGCGCCGCCGCGGACCACGCTGACGGTCGTGTGGAGGTGGCCGAGGTCGATCAGCGCCACCAGCGGATCCGGGGGCGCGTCCACCGACGACTCGTCGATCACCGACGCCACACCCCGGCCCCACGGGCCGAACAGGTCGGCGTCGACGTGGATCGCTGCGGGATCGAGGCCGCGCTCGCCGAGGGCCGCGATCCACTCCGCGACCTTCGCCTGGCGGGCCAGCGCGACCAGGACCTGCGTCTGCGGCTTGCTCTCGACGATCCGCCACGCGAGGACCATGTCCGACAGCTCGAACGGGACCTCGCTCTCGACCGCGAACGGCAAGGTCCGCTCGATCTGCACCCGGTCGGCGAACGGCATCGCGATCCGGTGGAACGCGGCCTCGTTCGACGGCCAGGCGAGCACCACCACGTCCGACGACGACGGCTTGAGCGCCGGCGACTCGTCGAGGAGCGCGTCGAGGGCCGCCAGCCGGTGCTCGAGCGACGGAGCCGCGCCGTCCTGGGGGACGAACCGCTGGTACCGCTGCTCGAGCTCGACCTGGCTCCGACCCGACACGCGGTACAGGGACGCCTTCACCGCATGTGAACCCAGATCCAGCGCAATCAGACGAGGCATCGGAGGCTCCTGACCATGGTACTCACCGAATCTTCCAGAACACGACCCGGCCGGTGGTGTCGGTCGAGAAGTCGAAGATCGCGTGGATCTCGACCCGGGCGTTGCCCACCTCGCCGACCGAGGTGACGCGGAACACGTTCGACGACGAGGTGACGGCCTGCTTGACCTCGGGCTTCAACGGGAGGGGGTGAATCTGGTACTCCCCCTTGGTGATCGAGTTGAAGAAGTGCTCACCCGACACGAAGTACAGACCGCCCTCCTCGAGCGGGGCGCCGCGGAGGCGGATGATGTCGTCCACGGTGTCCTGGACCGTCGTCTCGGTCGCGACCCCGTCGTAGTACGCCATCAGCAGGCCCTTGATCACCGGCTCCATCGCGGTGTTCACGTTGACCTTTCCGCTCCCGTAGATCGTCAGGTACTTGCCGACCCGCTCCCACAGCCCGTCGTTGTGCCAGCCGTCGACCAGTCGGATCTCGTCGCGGGTGTCGAACGGGGCGTTCTTCGGGTGGTACGGGTTGTCGAGGTTCGAGTACAGCGAGTCCTCGGCCCCGCCCTGGTACAGCCGCATGTCGTCCGGGTCGGTCCAGTCGGCGAGGTTCGCGATCAGCTCTTCCTTGTTCATGTTGTGCTCGTACAACCAGTCCTGGTTGTCCTCGGTCGACAACATCGCGAGGATCTGCTGCGAGGCCGGCAACTGGAGCAGGTCCCCGAGATTGGCCGCGGTCAGGTTCCCGACGTTGATCCGGCGCTCCTCGTCCTGGACCTCCGACCGGAAGTCGCCGTCGAAGTCGAGGAAGTTCCGCTTCAGCGTGGTGGTCTGCTCCCGACTCTCGTCGATCTGCTCCTGGGTCAGGCCCTCCTGCTTCGTGTCGACCAGCTCCTCTTCGTCGACGCTCCCGTTGGTCACGAACAGGAACCGCATCATCCGCGTGTCGACGAACGGCAGGGCCTGCCACAGCTCCTGGGCGTTGCCGCCGCCGAGCATCGCGCCCATCGACTCGAACATCGGGTTGCGGCCGATCGCCTTCGACGCGATCAACACCAGTCGATGGAACGCGATCCCGCTGTACGCGAGGCCCTCGGCCTTCACGTCGTCGCGGTGCTGCGCTGCGAGCTGGACCCGGACGACCGCGCCGTGCGCGATCTCGGTCACCAGGATCGTCAGCAGCATGATCGCGGTGATCGCCATCAGCAGGGCCACCCCGGCCTTCGACCGCCGACCGCCGCGGTAGAACCGGTGTCGGACCGGACCGCGCGGACGGACGAGCTCGCGCCACAGCCATCGGACGCGGTTCATCGCGGCCTCCCGCCGAGCCCACCCGGGGTGCCCGGCCCTCCCGGAGGTCGAGCCGCGCCCGGGGTGCGCCCCGCGCCCTTCGCCGGCTTCGCGCCCGGCAACGCCCCGAGTGTGCCGCCGAGCGCGCCGCCCGACAGCCCGGCGAACCCGCCGCCGCCATAGCCTCCGTTGCCCCCGCCGATCAACCCCGGCACCGAGCCGGTGCTCGACCCGGACGTGGTCCCGGCGATCGGCATCGCCGACGGGTTCGGCATCCGCTCGGCGTACTCGAGCACCACGGTCGACAGGAACGGCACGTCGATCGTCCGCTCGCCCGCCTCGTCCTCCGGATCCGGCGCGATCAGGACCAGTCCGATCTCGACCGCCCGCGGGAGCCGGTACGGCGTGTCACCGCTCCGGGTGTCCCAGGTCGTCCGCCACTCGCCGGACACCTGGTCGAGGTACCGCAAGCTGAACGTCCGCACGTTGTACGCGAGCGGCCAGATCACGCCCTGCTCGTCCGGATACTGGTCGATCCGCGGAGACTCGCGGTGGTACAGGATGTACCCGTTGCCGTGCTCCTTCGGTGCCTGCTCGGCCCAGACGGTGACCTCGGCCTGGTCGCACTCTCGACTGTCGAGGTACAGCCGCTGGTGGTTCAGCGTGGCGAAGTACAGCTTCGCCGGGTCGTCGTCGTACCCGACGAACACCGTCTGGTAGCTGCCGAGCGCGGTCCGGTTCGGCGTGAGGTACGCGAGCTGGAGATCCCGGGTGATCTTCGAGATCGCCGCGCGGGCGGTCCGCACGGTCTCGTCGCGGGCACCGAGGATGTTGTGGAACGTGATCGAGTTCTGGAGGGACTCGAAGATCAGCGCAGACATGATGAGCAGGATCGCCAACGCGACGATCACCTCCACCAAGGTCATCCCGCGGCGCGCTCGCCGCGTCGTTTGCAGCCGTGCGGTCATTGTGGCAACCCCTGCTCGAGCTGCAACGCGCCGCCCGGGTTGATGACGTGGGTGGTGATCACGACCTCGGAGCCGTCTTCCTCCGCCTTCTCACTGTCTTCGCCCCACCAGACCCGCACCCGGACCTCCCGGACGTACGGACCGAGGAACTGGCTGATCATGTCGGGGCCGATCCCCATCGCGCCGAGCGCGTCGAGCGGAGATCCGGCGCCGCCGGCGGTGTTCTCCCCGGCCTCGCCGTCGCCGGCCACCGAGGGGAGCGACTGAGCCGCGGTCGCGAGGTCCCCGAGCATCTCGATGTCGACCTCGGACACGAGGTACTCCCAGTGGAAGTCCTCGAGCTCCTTGCCGAACTCCATGTCCAACAGCTCGTCGCCCAGCTCGTCGAACTCGCCGAACTCGTACACGTCGGAGATCTGGAACCCGTCCTTCTCGACCTCGAGCAGGGCCTCGGTCATCTTCATCCGGGCGAGGTCGGTGGCGACGATCGTCCGCTCGGCCTCGGTGGTGAGCAGGACCGCGCTCGACTGGGTCTGCACCAGCAGGATCAGGCTGACGGTGAGGATCGCGAGGGCCACCATCACCTCGAGCAGCGAGAACCCCCGGCGACGCCGATGGACCCGCAGCCGACGGCCATGTCGATGACCACGTTGATGGTGAACCACGGTCCCCTCTCTCTCGTTCGTTCGAGGTCGCTCAGTTGGGGAGCGACGGCCCCTCGGTCGGGATGAAGTCGAAGTCCTTGGTCGGATCGACGAGCTCTCCGTGCAGCCGGACCACACCGGACAGCGGCTCGACCTCGACCGTCCACCCGTCGTTCGGATCGTCGGCGTCGACGAGCCACACGATGGTCCGCTCGACCACGCCGCTGTTCATCACGTAGGTGAACACCCGGAGCGGCTCGTCCTTGTCCTGGCCCTCGAGCTTCTCGCCCGGGTGGACGATCCGACCGTACTGTGGGGTGTACACGCCACCGAACCGGACGCCGGCCGGCAGCTCGATCTCCATCTTGCCCGCGACCTCGAGCATCTCGAACGGTTGGCGGTTGCTGTGCTTCCACGCGAGCTTCTGCTCTTCGGTCATGTTCTCGAGCTTGCCGCGGACCTCGGCTTCGTACGCCTCGCGCTCCTCCGGGCCGGCCGCGATCAGCGCTCCGGCTTCACCAGCCTCGATCGAGTACTTTCCTTCGTCCAGGAAGAACGTGATCCGGAACGATCGGTTCCGCATCACCGCCTCGTCGTGGAACCGCTCGATCGCCATCGCGAGGTTCCGCGCCGCAGAGCGCTGCTTCAGCGCGAACAGCGACCGGGCGCCGGGGACGAGCACCGCGGTGAGCCCGAGGACGATCGCGATCACGACCATCACTTCCAGCAGGGACAATCCCCGTCGACTCGCCCGCGAACCCGTCATTCGGCCCTCCCCGGAACACCACCACGGCCCGTTTACTGCTTCTTCAGGTCCGACCACCGGATGTCTTCGGCGTCGCCGGTGCCGCCCTCCTGACCGTCCGACCCGAGGCTGAGCAGATCGTACGGCTCGCCGTTCGGGCCCGGGGACATGTACTGGAGCTCGTGGTCCCAGCCGTCCTTCGGGATCGGATCGTTGCCGAACACCGCCGCCAGCCCGTCCGAGGTGCTCGGCGCGTGCTTCTTGCGGAGGGTGTAGATCTCGAGCTGCTCGTTGACCTTGGTCATCGTGATCTTGGTGGTGTCGACCATCGCGTTGCCGTACACCCGGAACACACCGATCGCGATGATGCTCATCAGCGTGAGGATGATCGCGATCACGACCATCACCTCGACGAGCGACATGCCGCGACGCCGCCGCGCTCCGCGGACGACCCGCCCTCCCCGATGCCACATGAACCGCGACATTCACGCCTCCGTTACTTGATCATCGACGAAATGTTCATCATCGGGGTCAACAACCCCAGCGCCACCAGGAACACGACGCCACCCAACGCCATGATCATCACCGGTCCGAGCAGCGATGTCATGGCAGTAATTGTCGCTTCTACCTGCTCCTCGTACGTATCTGCGACGGTGGTGAGCATCCGCTCGAGCTCGCCCGTCCGCTCGCCGATCGAGATCATGTGAGTGACGAGCGGCGGGAACTCGCCCGACGCCTTCAGCGGCACCGCGATCGACTGGCCCTCGCGGATGTTGTTCGCCGCCTTCGCCACCGCGTCGGCGATCACCACGTTGCCGATCACCGCCTCGACGATCTGGAGCGCCGACAGGATCGGCACCCCGGACACGAGGAGGGTCGAGAACGTCCGGCAGAACCGCGACACCGCCACCAGTCGGTTCATGGTGCCGAACACCGGGAACCGCAGGCGCCACCGGTCCCACCGGAGCCGCCCGGCCGGACGGCGCACCCAGGCCCGCCACCCCGCCACGAGCAGGATCGGCGCGAGCGGGATCGTCCACCACCCGACCACCAGGAAGTCGCCGACGAAGAACACGACCTTGGTGATGAACGGCAGGCTCTCCTGGCCGCCCGGCATCGAGTCGAACAGGTTCCGCAGCCGCGGGATCACGCCCAGGAACAGCCCGAGCAGGATCAGGGTCCCGACGATGCCGAGCACGATCGGGTAGGCGATCGCGCTCGCGATCTGCCCCTGGAGCTTCACCTGACTGTCGGCGTAGTTCGCGAGCCGCTTCAGCACTTCGTCGAGCGCCCCCGACCGCTCACCCGCGCGCACCATGTGGATGTACAGCTCGTCGAACACCTTCGGGTGATCCGACATCGCGTCGGCCAACGTGGAGCCTTCGTTGACCCGCTCCTTGACCTTCGACAGGACGACCTTCAGCTTGTCCTTCTCGGTCTGGTCGACCAGCGCCGACAGCGCCTCCCCCATCGGGACGTGCGCACCCACCAGCGTCGACAGCTGGGTGGTCATCGTCGACACGTCGCGCCGGGTGACGAACTGGAAGTACTTCGCCACGTCGATCTGGGTGTCGAGGATCGACTGACCGCGTCGGGTGCCACCCTCCTGCTGCTCGCGGATCTCCGTCGGGAACAAGCCCTGGCGACGCAGCTTCGCCCGCGCGATCTTCGCGCTGTCCGCGTCGACGATCGCGCTGACCTGCTTGCCCGCGGGATCCAGGGCCTTGTACTCGAAGACCGGCATGGCTCACAGCTCCGAAGCAGAGGTGACGCGCTTGATCTCCTCGAACGTCGTGACCCCCTGGAACACCTTGCGGACGCCGTCGTCGAACAGGGTGAACATCCCGTGCTCGACCGCGACCTTCTTGATCTGGCCGGACGGCGCGTTCTGGATCACCAGCCGCTGGATCTCGTCGCTGTTCTCGAGCAGCTCGTAGATCCCGGTCCGACCCTGGTAACCGAGCTGGTTGCACTCGCGACAGCCGACCGCCTTGAAGATCGTGGCGTTGCCGAGCTGCGACAGGTGCTCGGCGGTACAACCGAGCTCCTTCAGCTCGAGATCGGTCGGGGTGTACTGCTTCTTGCAGATCGGGCACAGCGTCCGGACCAGCCGCTGGGCGATGACCCCGAGCATCGTGTCGGCGACCAGGAACGACTCGACGTCCATGTCGCACAGTCGAGCGAAGGCGGTGGCAGCGTCGTTCGTGTGGAGGGTCGAGAACACGAGGTGACCGGTGAGCGACGCCTGGATCGCGTTGTTCGCGGTCTCGCTGTCGCGGATCTCACCGACCAGGATCACGTCCGGATCCTGCCGGAGGAACGCGCGGAGGGCGCTCGCGAACGTCAGGTCGATCTTCGGGTTGACCTGGACCTGACCGATCCCGGACGCCTCGTACTCGACCGGATCCTCGATCGTCAGGATGTTGAGGTCCGGGCTGTTGATCTCGGCCATCGCCGAGTACAGCGTGGTCGACTTGCCGGAGCCGGTGGGCCCGGTGACCAACAGGATCCCGTGCGGGCGCTGGATCAGCTCGCGGAACCGGGTCAGCGTGTCGCCGGCCATCCCGATCCGGTCGAGCGAGAACACCCGCCCCTTCTCGAGGATTCGCATCACGACGCGCTCGCCGTGGCGGACCGGCACCGTCGACACCCGGAGATCGATCTCGCGGCCGCCGAGCTTCCGCCGGATCCGGCCGTCCTGGGGCAGCCGCTTCTCGGCGATGTTCATCCCGGCCATGATCTTGATCCGGGCGACGATCGTGTTCTTGAACTTCGCAGGCGGGTGCAGCGACTCCTTGAGCACCCCGTCGATCCGGTACCGAACGGTCAGATCCCGCTCGTACGGCTCGATGTGGATGTCGCTCGCCCGCTCCTTGATCGCCTGCGACAGGACCGCGTTGACGAACCGGATGATGGTCGCCTGGTTCGGGTCGTCGTCGAGGCCCGCGTCGAGCTCGAGGTCCTGCTCGGCGCCGCCCTCTCCGTCCTCGTCGGCCTTCTCGATGATCGCTTCGGCCGACTGTGCGGCTTTGTCGTACGCGCTCTGGGTCGCGTCGGCGAGCACGTTCGCGGGCACCAGCACCGGCCGGACCGACACCCCGTACAGGACGCGGAGGTCGTCGAGCAGCGACAGCGCCTGCAGGTCCGCCATCCCGACCACCAGCTCGCCCGCCGGGTCGAGGTACAGCGGCAACACCCCGTTCTCGCGCGCGATGTTGTGCGGGAGCTGGCGGATCGACTCCGACTGGATGGCATCGACGTCGATCGTCTCGAGCACCGGGAGGCCCGACAGGCTGCTCCAGGCGTGCGCCATCTTGACCGTGTCGACGCCCTCGACCTCGAGCACGGCCTGCCGCATCGGGATTTCCTTGCGGGCGGCGACGGCCTTGGCCCGGGCCAGGGCGTCCTCGTGGACGCCGAGATCCCGGAGCGACTCGTCGATGCCGACACGTCGGATCGCCATCGGTTCACTCCTTCGGAGGCGCGGGAGGAGCGGTGCCGTCGTCGATGTCGAGGTCATCCTCCGGCGGGAGATCGCCCGCACCCTCGCCCGGCGGGTTGTTGCGGTTCTCGTCTGCCGCCTTCTTGAACGCCTCGCGGCTCTCCTCCGACAGGATCACGTCGTGTCCGAGGGAGGTGGCGCCGCGGTACATCGACGGCTCGTCGACGAAGTTCAGCGAATACCGCAGCAGGTCCTTCAGCTCCGACCAGAACTGCTCGCGGGACTTGCCGTAGAACCGGCGGAGGAACTCCTGCCGCTGCGCTTCCTTGACCCGCTGGATCTCGATCATGTCGTCCGGCTCGTCGACGATGTGCGGGGTGAGGAACACCATCAGGTTGGTCTTGCGCTCGGTGCTGGACTGCGACCGGAACAGCGCGCCGATCAGCGGGATGTCGCCGAGGATCGGGACCTTGGTCTCGGTCTTGCCTTCGGTGGTGCCGACGAGGCCGCCGATCACCATCGTCTCGTTGTCTGCCACCAGCGCGACCGTGTCGAGCTTGCGCTGGCTGGTGATGAACCCGCCGCCCGCGGCCGAGACCGCCTCGTTCTGGGCGCTGTTCTCGACCTCTTGGACCTCGACCTCGAGCTCGAGCGTGACGTAGTTCGAGCTGTTGATCCGCGGCACGATCTTCAGGGTGATCGCCACGTCTTCACGCTGGAAGCTGACGACCGGCTGACCGAGGTTGTTGAGCCCGCTGGTGGTCGGGAACGGGATCTTCCGGCCGACGATGATCGTGGCCTCTTCGTTGTCCATCGTCATCAGCGACGGGTTGCTGATGATGTTGGTGGCGCCGCTGGTCTTGAGTGCATTCAATACGATCCCGAACGCGGGTACCGGCAGGACGGTGCCGTCGGCCAGCGGGACCTCGATGCTCGGGCCGAACACGCCGACCGCGAGCCCGGACAGCGCGTCGGGCGTCAACCCGAGGCTGGTGGCGCCGAGCTGGGCCCCGATGAACCCGGTGGAGTCGCTCGACGGCTGCTGCGGGAGGTGGGCGGCGAGGCCGAGGGACATCGAGTCCTCGCTCGACAGCTCCATGATCACCGCGTCGACGAACACCTGCTTCCGCTCGATGTCGAGCTTCTCGATCACCGACTCGACCACCCGGAAGTCTTCGCGGTCGGCGATGATCACCAGCGAGTTGGTGGCCTCGTCCGGCGCGATCCGCATCCCGGAGTCGAACGCCGCGAGCGCGCTCCCCTCGCCTTCGCCGTCGCCGCCCGGGGCCTCCGGAGCGCCGGCGCCGGCCCGGGCCGGGGTGGTCCGGGTCGCGGGCGAGGCCGGCGGGGTCTGCTGACCGCGGCGGGCGCCCTGGGTCTGGGTCCGCGCGGAAGCTGCGCGCCCGCCCTCCTGCGACAGCTGGCCGAGCACGGTCGCGACCTCTTCGGCCTTCGCGTGCTCGAGGTACACGACGTGGATCTCGCCCTCTTGCGACACGTCGACGTCGAGCCGCGCGATCAGGTCGCGGACCGCCGAGTGGCCGTCGTCGTTCGCCAGGACCAGCAGCGAGTTCGTGCGCTCGTCGTCGATCACCTGGGCGATGAACTTCGACTCGTCGCCGGCGGACACGGTGTCGGTCGCGCCGCCGCTCGCGGGCTCCGGCCGGCGCGGGTTCGTCCGGCTCGACGTCCGGGACGACCGGGTCGAGGTCCGGGACGACGCGCTGGTCGACGCCGCGGACGCGCTGTCGTCCTCCGAGGTGCCGTACAGCTTCTCGATGATCTGCTTGACCTCGGACGCGCTCGCGTACTGGAGGGGGTAGATCTCCATCGTCGACTTCGGCGAGGCGACGTCGAGCTCCTTCATCACCTTGTAGATCTTGCGGATGTTCGCCGCGGTGTCGGTGATGATCAGGGTGTTCGTCGGCGGATACGACACGATCTTCGCTTCGGGACCACCCATGTTCTGGATGATCTTCGACATGTCGTCGACCCGGGTGTTCTCGAGCGTGATCAGCTGGGTCACGTACGCGTCGCTGTCGCGCGGGGCCCCGCTGCCGATCTCGCCCGGACGCGCGTCGGTGACCTTGACCACCTTTGCCGTCTTGCCGGTGATCGACAGCGTGTAGCCGTTCACGTCGAGCGCAGACAGGAACGCTTCCCACGCCGCGTCGGGCGACACGTCCTGCTGGCTGATGATCGTGACCTTCTTCGCCTCGAGCTCCTTCACGTCCGGGATGATGAAGTTCAGTCGCCGGAGATCCGCGAAGAACTTCACCCAGGTCATCAGGCTGCTGTCGACCGGGAAATTCAGCCGGACCGAGTTCGCCTTCGACGGGTCGCGCGAAGCCTGGGACGCCGCCCCCGGGCTCGGCGAGACGGTCGCCGTGCCGTCGGGGTTCTGGGTGACGATCGGACCGC
>JBEBJW010000062.1:0-13602 GCA_040079715.1 Myxococcota bacterium
GTGGCCTGCTCGCCGGCTCCGAGCAGATCCCACGACCACCCGACCGCGGCGTGCAGCGTCCGGTGCCGCGGATCCCCGGACCGCGGCCCGGCGGTCGACAGCCGCAGCTGATCGTCGAGCCGGGCGAGCAGGGTGTCCACTGCGAGGACCCGACCCCGCACCGCCACGAGCTCGATCGCGAGCGGCAGCCCGTCCACCCGCCGGGCGATCTCCTCGACCGCCGCCTGCTCGGACGGGTCGACCGGCCGACCGCGCACCGCGCCGAACAGCGCCGCCGCCGATCGGCCGTCCAGCGACGGGACCTCGAGCACAGTCTCGCCGACGATCCGGAGCGGGGCCCGGCTCGTCCCCAGCAGCGTCGCGTGGGGCGCGACGGTCGCCCACCGATCGATCGCGGCGGCCGCGGCGTCGACCACCTGCTCGAGGTTGTCGAGCACCACCACCACCCGCCCGCGCGCGGCGAGCGCCCGCCCGACCTGGTCGATCGGGTCGTCGGCGTCGCGCAGATCGGCCCCGAGCTCGAGCGCGACCGCGGCGCACAGCTCCGGGACGGTGCGCGCCCGCACGAGGTCGCACCACACGGTGCCCGAGCTCGACCGCTCCGCTGCGAGCCGGGTCTTGCCGACCCCCGCCGGCCCGACCAGCGTCCAGACGCCGGGCGCGTCGAGCGCGACCGTCAGCGCCCGCAGCTCGGCGTCGCGGCCGATCAGCGGCGCCTCCCGGCGGTGGTGGGTCGGGGCGGTCGCGGCGACCTCGGCCGGAGGCGGCTCGGGCGCGGGCAGGTCGACGGTCAGCTCGGCCAGCGCCGGACCGATCGCCCGGGCGCGGAGGGCCCGGAGCGCGATCGCGAGCGCGCGGGCGGTGGGCCACCGGAGGTCCGGATCGTGGCGCAGCGCCGTGCGCAGCACCTCCCCGAGGCCCGGCAGCAACCGGTCGGCCGGGGCGAGGAACGCCGGGTCTGCCAGCCGCGCCTCGATCTCCCCGGTCGCCCGCAGCGCCGGGATCCCGCGCCCGAGCGGGTTCGCGCCGGTGGTCGCCGCGAGGAGGGTCATCCCGAGGCCGAACAGGTCCGACCGGGGCTCCGCCCGCCCGTCGATCTGCTCGGGGGCCATGTAGCCCGGCGTCCCCGCGGTCCCGCCGGCGATCTCGGCGGTGAGCCCCGCGACCCCGAAGTCCGCCAGCCGGACGAACCCGGCGGGGTGCAGCAGCAGGTTCCCGGGCTTCACGTCGCGGTGGACCAACCGGAGATGGCGTCCGTCCTCCACCAGCTCGTGGACGTGCGACAGGGCCGCGCAGACCTGGATCCCCACGTCGATCAGGGCGGCGATCGACAGCGAGCCCTGCCGGAGCATCGCGGACAACGACCGTCCCGGCACCAGCTCCATCGCGACGAACCACACTCCGTCGACCTCACCGAGCTCGAGGGTCGACACGACGTTCGGGTGGGACAGCATCGCCCCGAACCGCGCCTCGCGGACCAGGCCGGCGACCTGCGCGGGATCCACCGCGATCCCGCCGTGGAGCAGCTTCAGCGCGACCCGCTTCCGGAACCCGCGCGGCCCGTGGAGCACGGCCTCGACCACCTGCCCCGTCGCGCCGGCGCCGAGCGGACGGACGAGCTCGTACCGGCCGAGCCAGCGGGGCAGCGGGGGTCGCGGCGGGTGGCTCAGCGGCAGCGGCACGGGCAAACCCTTCGGTCCCCTCCACCCGGGAGGGCTGGTCGTGAATATATTGGGATTCCCCCGTCCGCACGCCCCAGGTCGATCCGGTCCGCCCTCCGCATCGACGACCCGGTCGCGCTCGGCCGTGCCCGGCTATGTTGCGGACACCCCCGACCTGGAGCGTGCCGGTTGAAGCCCTCCCCCGCCGCCGTTGCCCTCGCGATCGGTTGGCTGTGCGCGCCCGTCGCCCGGGCCGAGCCAGCGCCGGTCCCGGATCACTGCAAGACGCCCCCGACGCCGAGCCCGTTCGTCCGAACCGAGGCTGCGTACGACCTCCCGGACCTGACGCTGGTGGATCAGGCGGGTCGGCCGGTGCGGCTCCGCGAGCTCGCCGCGTCGGACCGCCCGATCGCGCTGAACTTCATCTTCGCCACCTGCACCACGATCTGTCCGGTGATGACGGCGACGTTCGCCCAGCTCCGGACCGAGCTCGGACCGGACGTCGACCGGGTGCGGTTCGTGTCGATCACGATCGATCCGGAGCACGACACCCCCGCGGTCCTCGCGGCGTACGCCGACAAATTCGACGCGCCCGCCGACTGGTCGTTCCTGACCGGACCGAGCGCGGACATCGAGCAGGCGCTGCGGGCGTTCGACGCCTACACCGGATCGAAGCTCGCCCATCGCCCGATCACCCTCGTGAGCGAGCCGGGGCGGAACCGGTGGGTTCGGCTCGAGGGGCTCGGGAGCGGCAAGGCGCTGGCGGACGAGGTCCGCACCGTGCTCGCGTCGCCCAGGTGACCTCCCGGTGGGGTCCGATCGACCGCGCGCGGGGGATCGCCGGGCTCGCGGTGGTCGGGATCGCGCTCGGGGCCGCGTGGTGGGCGTGGCGGTCGGCCCAGGTCGAACCTCTCGAACCGCCGGCAGCCCCCGCGGCGGACCCCGCCCTCGACGCAGGGGAGCGGCTGTACCGCGAGGGCATCGCCGCGACGGGCGAACCGGTGGCGGCGGTGGTGCTGGGTGACGTGCCGATCGGCGGTGACAGCGCCCGGTGCGCGTCTTGTCATGGCCGCAGCGGGATGGGGACGGGCGAAGGTGGAAACCGCACGCCTCCGCTGGCCGCGCCTCTCCTGTTTGCCGCCGACGCGCGGAACACCCGACCCGCGTACACCGACGCGCTGGTGGCCCGCGCCGTACGCGACGGAGTCGACTCCGCCGGAGCGCCGCTCGATCCGTTGATGCCGCGGTTTCGCCTGTCGGACGACGACCTCGACGCGCTGCTCCGGTACCTCCACCACCTCGGCGCGAAGCCCGCCCCCGGCGTCGACGACGACAGTCTCCACCTCGCGACGGTGATCGCCGGCGACGTCGACCCCGCGCTCGCCCGGGACGTTCGCGCGGTGCTCGAGGGCTACGTCGAGACCAAGAACGCCGAGCTCCGCAACGATCGCGCCCGATCGCGGGCCCGACGGGCGCCCGGCGAGGCGCCGGATCCGTACCGCGACTGGTCGCTCGAGGTGTGGACGATCGACGGGCCGCCGGACGGGTGGCGAGCCCAGCTCGAGGCGCGGTACGCCGCCCGGCCGGTGTTCGCGATGATCGGCGGCCTCGCCGAGGGGCCGTGGGCACCGATCGCCGCGTTCTGCGAGTCGCTCGAGCTGCCGTGCGTCCTGCCCGAGACCGATCGACCGGGGCCGCCGGGCGGGTTCTACACGCTGTACTACAGCGGCGGATTGCGGCTCGAGGCGGAGGTGGTGGCGGCGGATCTCCGGTCGACCGCAGCGCCGGGCCCGGTGATCGCGCTGGTCGCCGAGGGGGACGGCGCAGGGGCCGAGGCCGCGGCGGACCTCACCGCAGCCGTCGGGGCCGGCGGTGAGGTCCAGGTGCGCGCGATCCCGGACGGCCCGGACGGTGACGCCGTGCTGGCCGAGGTCCTCGACGAGGAGGTGCGCGCGGTGGTCGCGTGGCTCGGAGACGCAGACCTGGCGAGGCTCCCGGCGGGTGCCGCCGGGCGCGGACCGCTGTACCTGTCCGCCACCCTCGCGCCGGATCGCGGCGCTGCGCTCCCGCCGGGCCTGCGCGACCGGGCGAGGCTCGTGGACCCGTACCGCGACCCGTCGGAGCGGGACCCCGGGCTCGATCGGTTCCGCGCCTGGGCGTCGGCCCGCGGGCTGGCGCTCGGTCACGAGCGGGTCCAGGCCCAGGCATGGTTCGCGTGCGTCGCGTTCCTCGACGGCTCGAAGCACGTCGCCCGGTATCCGCAGCGGGACTACCTGCTCGACAGCCTCGACCACGCCGCCGGACTGACCGCCCTCCTCCCGATCGTCCCGCGGGGGACGCTGGGCCCGGGGCAGCGGTTCCTCGCGAAGGGCGCCCGGGTCGTGGATCTGTCGGGCGCGACCGCGCCGCGGTGGATCACCCCGTGACGAGATCCTCGGACCATCGGTCACGATCGCCCCGTCCGGAGGGCGTGTAACCGGGGTGTAACCGGGCGTAGGATCGGTCTCCTCGCGAACTGGCATGCCCGATACACGAACGTGTGATCGTGCGCGCGCCGTCCGATCGAGTCACATGTGAGGGGTTGGCCCGCCGCATCGCGGCGTTGACATGGCCCTCGAGACGATTCGTTCGGGAGGACGCAATGTCCATGCGGATGTCCATGCGTGCGCCTGTAGTGCGACCGGTGTCCGCGGTGCGACGCGGCGGTCTGGTGGTCCTGCTCGGCGTGATCGCGGCGACCGGCGACGCGTCGGCCCAGGACAGCAGCATCCGGATGCAGTGTCCGACCGCGACCGCGCTCCACCCCACGGGCGACGGCATCAAGTGCGCCCACCTGGTCGGCGGCGACGGGATGGTCACCATGGCCGACGACCAGTCCACCCCGCTGTACGTGTTCGGGTTCTCGCCCGTCCCGACGGGCGGCCCGGAGGTGAACAGCGCCGAATACCCCGGGTGGGTGATGGAGAACGGGACGCTCGCGGCCAACGCCCCCGGCCCGACGATCGCCGTCGACGAAGACGACGAGCTGTTCCTCACCCTGACCAACGCCGGGATGGCGATGCGCCCGGACCTGTTCGACGCGCACTCGGTCCACTGGCACGGCTTCCCGCAGGCCGCGTCGATCTTCGACGGCGTGCCCGACTCGTCGATCGCGATCAACATGGGCGCCAGCTTCACTTATTACTACAACGTCAAGGACGCTGGCACCTACCTGTATCATTGCCACGTCGAGGCGGCCGAGCACATGCAGATGGGCATGCTCGGCAACCTGTACGTCCGCCCGCGGCAGAACCACCTCCCCGACGGGACCGACCTGAACGGGTTCGTCCACCACGACGGGTACACCTACGCGTACAACGACGGCGACGGCTCCACCCGGTACGACGTCGAGTTCCCGGTCCAGATCAGCACGTTCGATCCGGACTTCCACGACGCGTCGTTCGCCGTCCAGCCGCTCCCGTTCGCCGGGATGCGCGACACGTACTTCATGCTGAACGGCCGCAGCTACCCGGACACCACGGACCCGTCGGTGCTGTCGACCGTCGATCCGCTCGGCAAGACGCAGTACTCGCAGCCGGTGTCGACCCTGATCTCCGCCACGGCCGGCCAGCGCGTGCTGCTCCGGATCTCGAACGTCAGCGTGACCCAGTTCTCGACCCTCGCGACCAACGGCATCCCGATGCGGGTGGTCGCCCTCGACGCGCGGTTGCTGCGCGACGACGCAGGGCACGACCTGTCGTACCAGACGCACTCGCTCACGCTCGGCGGCGGCCAGTCGGCGGACGTGATCCTCGACACCACCGGGTTCACCCCGGGCAGCACGTACTTCCTGTACACGACCAACCTGCATCAGTTGGCGAACGACGCCGAGAACTTCGGCGGCCTGATGACCGAGATCCGTATCAAGTGAGCGATCCGCGCCCGGCGCGGCCCACGGACCGGTGACGTGGGGCGGCGCGGGGACAACCGAGGGCGGCCATGACGATGACTCGTTTCACGAAGCTGAGCGGTGGGCTGGCCTGGCTCGCGGCGATCACGCTCGGGTCGGTGGGTGCGCCAGCCGCGGCCGGAGTCGACGGGATCCGCGGCACGAACTTCTCGTTGAGCGCCTCGGCCGACCACGTGTCGCTGCCCGACGGCGGCTCGGTCTACACCTGGGGCTACTCGGACCACGGCCGGATGCAGCTCCCAGGCCCGACGCTGATCGTCACCGAGGGCGACACGGTCACCGTCACGTTGACCAACGACCTGCCGGCCGCGGCTGGCAACGTGTCGATCGTGTTCCCCGGCCACACCGTGACCACCACCACCGGCGGGGTCGACGGGGCGCTGACCCGCGAGGCCCAGACCGGCGGCACCGTCACCTACTCGTTCGTGGCCGACACCCCGGGCACCTACCAGTACCACAGCGGCACCCGGCCGGACCTCCAGGTCGAGATGGGCCTGTACGGCACGTTGATCGTCGAACCGGCCGCGCCGACGGCGGGGTGCGCGGCGTCCGCGTACGACCACCCGGGGACCTGCTTCGACCGGGAGTACCTGTTCGTCCTGAGCGAGATCGACCTCGACATCCACCGCGCCGCCGAAGCGCAGGCCACCGGCGCGGGTCCGATCGTGCTCGCCGACGAGCCGTACCACTCCGAGTACTGGCTGATCAACGGCCGGGCCGCGCCGGACACGATGGCGGCCGCCGGCACCGGACAGCTCCCGACCCAGCCGTACAACTGTCTGCCGCGGATGCACCCGGGCGAGCGCGTGCTGCTGCGGGTGGTCGGGGCGGGACGCCAGATGCACCCGTTCCACCACCACGGGAACCACACCCGGGTGCTGGCGCGCGACGGGCGGCTGATCGTCAGCGACGACGGCTCAGGGGCGCTCGCCGGCCCGAACCTGTTCACCATCCCGTCCGTCCCGGGTGGCACGGTCGACGCGGTGTTCGAGTGGACCGGCAAGGACCTCGGGTGGGACATCTACGGCCACGACCCGTCGGATCCGCTGGAGCCGAACGAGTGGGAGCCGGACCACGGAAAGCCGATCCCGGTGGCGTTGCCGGACCAGAACGTGCTGCTGTTCGGTGGGTTCTACAGCGGCAGCCCGTTCCTCGGCGCGCTCGGCAGCCTGCCCCCCGGTGAGGGCGGGCTGAACCCCAACGCCGGCTACACCTACATGTGGCACTCGCACACCGAACGCGAGCTCGTCAACAACGACATCTTCCCGGGCGGCATGATGACCATGCTCATCATCGAAGCCCCTTCCGTTTCGATCCCCTGAGGGCGGAGAACACACCATGCGATCGACGCCGTTGAGAGCCGCGGGCGCCGCGGTCCTTCTCGCCGTGGGCGCGCCCGCGTTCGCCGCGGACGTGTACCTCGAGGCGCAGCCGTTCGAGCTCCAGCTCCCGTGGGGCGAGTCCGTACCGATGTGGGGGTTCGCGAACTGTGAGCCCGGGTGGGTCGCGTGCAAGGCGCCGGCCGCGCCGGGCCCGCAGCTCGACGTCGCGACGGGCGATCCGTTGACGATCCACCTCCACAACACCCTGCCCACACCCGTGTCGGTGCTGATCCCCGGCCAGGCGGGCGGCGGCGACCCGGTGTTCGTGACCGACGGTCGCGGGCGCCAACGGGCGCGATCGATGACCCACGAGACGGCGGCCGGTGGCACCGCCGACTACAGCTGGGACCCGCTCCGGCCCGGCACCTACCTGTACCACAGCGGCACCGAGCCCTCGATCCAGGTCCCGATGGGCCTGTTCGGCGCGTTGGTGGTCGGTCCGGCGACCGGCGTGGGCTGCGCCGCCGGCGAGCCCGCGTACGACGACCCGAAGTCGTGCTACGACTCCGACGCCGTCCTGGTGTTCAGCGAGGTCGACCCGTGGATGAACGCGGCGATCGACGCCGCCGGAGGCGACTCCACCGCCTACCCGAGCACGGTCGACTACCAGCCTACGTACTTCCTGGTCAACGGCGAGCCCTCGGCGCCGATGCCGGCCGGGGCGGTCGGTGACACCGTCCTGCTCCGGATGCTCAACGCGGGCCTCGCGTCGCACGTCCCGTCGATCGTCGGCCTCGAGCTCGGGCTGATCGCCGAGGACGGGTTCCCGTACCCGGGCGCGACCCGGTTCCAGAGCTCCGCGCTGGTGCCGGCCGGCAAGACCGTCGACGCGCTCGTCACCCTCCCCGACGCGGACGTCACCGTCGCCCTGTACGACCGGATGCCGCCGTCGAGCTCGGCCAACCAACCGAACGGCGGGGTCGCGTACCTCGAGGTCGGCGCGGGTTCGCAGCCGCCCGGGCCCCCCACCGTGTACGCGGTCGACGACGTGTTCGGCGTGTCCGAGGAGCAGAGCCTCCTCGGTACGACCGTGCTGGCCAACGACGTCGGGCTCGCCGGCGCGACCGTGTCCCTGGTCCGGGGTCCGGTGAACGGGATCGTCACCCTGCTCCCGGACGGCACGTTCAGCTACTCGCCGAACGTCGACTTCTCCGGCGTCGACACGTTCGTGTACGCCGCGAACGACGGCACCGACAGCTTCCCCGCCCACGTAACGATCGAGGTGTCGCCGTCGAACGACGCGCCGGTGGCGTCGGACGACGGACCGTACGTGAACACGATCGGCCCGGACATCGCCGAGCCCGCCCCGGGGGTGCTCGGGAACGACGCCGACTCCGACGGCGACGCGCTGACCGCGGTGCTCGACACCCCGCCCGCCAGCGGGACGTTGACCCTGGCCTCCGACGGGTCGTTCACCTACGTCGGTGGCACCCCGGGCGCGAGCGTCACGTTCACCTACCACGCCGAGGACGCGTTCTCGGCCAGCGGGCCGGTCACGGTGACCCTCGCGACCAACCCGGTCGCGAACATCGCGCTGACCGTGGTCGACGACGCTGGCGCCACCCTGACCGACTTCCGGTGGATGGTCCAGGAGGACGCGAGCTTCCAGGTCGACCCGAGCCACCCGCCGAACGCGGTCGACGAGATGCTCGCGACGAGCTTCCACAAGAGCTACATGCCGGTCGTGGTCCAGGGCGCCGGCGCCGACACGTTCGCCGAGCTCGCCCTCGATCCGGTGAAGCACTACTACGTGTCGGTGCTGCCGGGCGACGCCGCGGCCGACGCCGGCCACGCGATGAGCGGCGCGCAGATCCCGCCGGGCACCCACGATCTGACCGTCACCACCACCCGCCAGCCCACGCCGACCGCGCGGGTCAGCGTGGTGGTGTTCGAAGACAACCAGCCGACCAACGGGGTGGTCGACCCGGTCGAGCCGCGCCTCGGCGGGTTCCAGATCACCCTCGAGGACGCCGGCGGCCGGTACGGGATCTCCGGCGGCACGATGTCGCAGGACGCGTTCGGCAACCCGCTCCGCAACGCGCTGGACTGCTTCGGCTCGGCGACCCCGCCGGTCGGCGTGATCCTGACCTGTCCGGACGGCTCCGCGCTGATCGACAACCTCCCGCCCGGCAAGTACGGCGTGACGGTGGTCCCCGCGGCCAGCGACGACGTGTGGATCCAGACGTCCACCATCGAAGGCACCCGGGTGATCGACACCTGGGTCCAGGCCGACGAGCCTCCGTTCATGGTCGAGTTCGGGGCGCCCGGGTACCACGCGTTCATCGGGTTCGTGAACCCCGCGCACACCGTGGTCCCCGCCGACGTGCCGCCCGAAGACCGCACCAACGCGATCACCGGCGCGATCACGCTGTTCCACGACGGCCGCCCGCCATCGCTCCCCGGCCTGTTCCAGACCGGCTCGTACGAAGGGCTCGCGTACACCCGCGCGTGGGTCGGCCTGAACAGCGTGTCCGGCGACGGGCCGAGCTACGCGACCATCCACGCCGAGACCGACGGCACGTTCCGGATCCCGGCGATCCCCGACGGCTCGTACCAGCTCGTGATCTGGGACGACTACCTCGACCAGATCATCGCGTTCCAGACGGTGACCGTCGCCGGCGCGGACGTCGACCTCGGCCAGATCCCGGTCAACGCCTGGTTCACCCGCCAGGAGCACAACGTGTTCCTCGACGAGAACCAGGACGGCGTCCGGCAGGAGACCGAGCAGGGCCTCGCCGAACAGGTGGTCAACCTGCGGTTCCGCGACGGCTCGGTGTTCCAGTCGTTCCCGACGGACACCGAAGGGTTCGTCCCGATGGACGAGGTGTTCCCGTTCTTCAACTGGCAGGTCGCCGAGGTGGACTTCACCCGGTTCAAGCCGACCGGGCTGACCGTCACGGTCGACGCCGGCGGTGACGTCAGCGGCGGCCCGTACCCGGGGCTGCTCACGCCGCAGGAGGGCACGCCGCGGACCGAGACCGGGCCGGTGCTGCTCGAGGCGTTCCAGGGGTTCCCGGGCCAGACCACCCTGTTCGACTGGGGCAAGGCCCCGTACGCGCCGGGAGAGAACGGCGGGATCTCGGGGATCGTGTTCTACGCGTCGACCCGGGGCGAGAACGATCCGCGGCTGACGGTGGGCGACCCGTGGGAAGCCGGCCTGCCGGCGGTGAAGGTCCGGCTGTACCGGGAGGTCGAGACCGACTTCGCCGGCACCACCTCGCTGGCGTTGGTGCAGGAGGTCCTGACCGACAGCTGGGACGCCGCCCAGCCGACCGGCTGCCCGGGTGAGGATCCCACCTCCCCGTACGTCACCCGGCTGCTCGGCGCCGACGAGCTCACCCGATGCTACGACGGGTGGCGGAACTGGAACCAGGCGCGGCCCGGCGTGTTCGACGGCGGCTACGCGTTCGTCGACATCGACCCCGGGACCTACGTGGTCGAGGTGGTGCCCCCGTCCGGGTTCGAGCTGGTCAAGGAAGAAGACAAGAACGTCGACTTCGGGGACGTGTTCGGCACCGCCCCGGTGGCGATCGCCCTGCCCGGCGGAGCGCTGGTCGCGATCCTGCCGGACCAGGCGATGGTCGAGGCGGCCACCGCACCCGAGCCGGGGCTCGCGCAGCCTCCGTGCGTCGGTGACCTCCACCTCGTGCCGGACGAGCTCGTGCTGTTCGACGGGGTCGAGACCTACGCTCCGTTCGCCGGCACCGAGCGCCCGCTGTGCGATCGGAAGCGGGTCGTGCTCGCGGATCAGGGCCAGGCGGCGGCGGACTTCCACCTGTTCACCTCGACCCCGATCGCGGCTCAGTTCACCGGGCTGATCACCGACGACATCGCGGCCGAGACCAACCCGGCGTCCCCCGGGTTCGGCGAGAAGTTCTCGCCGGCGTTCATGCCGTTCTCGATCCGGGACTACACCGGACACGAGCTGTACCGCGGCTACTCCGACGGGTTCGGTCGGTACAACGGCCTCGTCCCGTCGACGTTCGCCGCCAACATCCCGATCCCGAGCGGGTACTCCCCGGCGATGTACGCGGCGTGCCTGAACGATCCGGGGACCGGCGCCCCCGATCCGCTGCGGAACCCGAACTACGGGACCGCTTGCTACACGCTGCAGTTCATGCCGCGTACGACCAGCTACCTCGACACCCCGGTGCTCCCGGAGTCCGCGTTCGCCGCTGGGTTCGACCCGGTCGACTGCGGCGTGGTCGACGGCACCCCGGTGGTCACCCGGGTCGACGGCGCGGGCGTCGGTCCGCTGGTCGACGTGGGCGGCACCCTGACGATCCTCGCCGACCCGGTCACCACGTTCCCGAACCCGGCGTTCGAGGGGCCGCTGGCCGGACCCGGCTACGGTCTGCCCACCGTCGACCGCGACACCGGGTTCGGCTCGGTCACCGGGACGGTGACGGTCGACGGCGCCGCGCTGACCGTGGTGTCGTGGACCAGCGACACGATCGTCGCCACCGTCCCCGCCGGCGCCACGACCGGTGAGCTCGTGGTCACCCGCGGCGACAACGGCGCGGTGTCCACCAACACGGTCACGGTGACGGTCGGCGCCGAGACGCCGATCCGGGTCAGCCCCGGCCGGGGCGCGATCCAGGCCGCGATCGACGCCGCCGCCCCCGGCGCGTTGATCCTGGTCGAACCGGGCACGTACCACGAGTCGGTGATCGTGTGGAAGCCGGTGCGGCTCCAGGGCGCTGGCTCCGGCGTGACGATCATCGACGCGATCAAGCAGCCGACCACCAAGCTCGACGCGTGGCAGGCCAAGATCGAGGCGCTCCTCGCCGCCGGCGCGATCGACCTCGTGGACGGTCAGCCGGCCGCGTTCGACCTCGTGGGCGGCGGGCTGTTCGCCAACGAGCTCGGCGCCGCGATCACCGTCGTCGCGAAGGACAACGGCTCGTTCGGCGCGAACCCCTCGCGGATCGACGGGTTCACCGTCACCGGCGCCGAGGCGGGCGGCGGGATCTTCGTCAACGCGTTCGCTGACGGCCTCGAGATCTCGAACAACCTGGTGACCCGGAACTCGGGCACCCTCCACGGCGGCGTCCGGATCGGCAACCCGTTCCTCGCCATCGGCGACGGTCCGTTCGGGCTGAACATCGACGTGAACGTGCACCACAACGCGATCACCCTGAACGGCGCGACCGGCCAGCAGGGGACGGGCGGCGGGGTGTCGGTGTGCGCCGGCAGCGACGACTACCGGGTCACCGACAACTTCGTGTGCGGCAACTACACCTCCGGTGACGGCGCCGGCATCGCCCACCTCGGCCTGTCCGACCGCGGGACGATCGCCGGGAACACCATCGTGTTCAACCAGTCGTTCGACGCCACCGCGACCCGGTCCGGCGGCGGGATCTTCGTCGGCGGCGAGCCCGCGGCTCCCCCGGCGCTGTCGGCCGGCTCGGGCTCGGTTACGATCGACCGCAACACGATCCAGGGCAACCAGGCCGGGGCCGGCCACGGCGGCGGGATCCGGGCCGAGTTCGTCAACGGGCGGGACGTGGAGCTGAGCCCGGACGACCCGACGGGCTGGTACCTGCTGTCGATCACCAACAACCTGATCGTGAACAACGTCGCGGGCTGGTCCGGCGGTGGGATCTCGCTCCAGGACGCGCCGAACAGCAAGATCGTCCTCAACACGGTCGCGAACAACGACAGCACCGCCACCGTCGGGGCCGTGTTCGACGCGGTCGCCGGCACCTCGACCGCCCAGCCGGCGGGCCTCGCGTCGTCGGCCCACAGCCCCGAGCTCGACGCGGTCATCCCGGCGACCCTGCCGCAGATGAAGGGCTTCTCGAACCCGACGTTGACCCACGACATCTTCTGGCACAACCGGTCGTTCTCGTACGCGGTCACCGCGACCGGTGGCCACCTCGTGCCCGAGCTGAACCCGGCGAAGGTCGGCGGCTGCCCGGCCGGTGCGGTGTACCGCGATCTCGGCGTGACCTCGCCGGGGTTCGCGCTGGCGCCGCTGTACTCGATCCTGTCGGCGCCGGCCGGCAGCAACAACAGCACCCTGAACCCGAAGTTCGTCGACGACTACTGCAACGGCGCCCGCACCCTGAGCACCACCGACCCGATCGAGGTGACCGGCGCGGCGGGTGAAGGAGGCAACTTCCTCGATGTCCGGTACGGTCCGCTCAGCAGCGTCTGGCCGGCCGTCCCGGGGGCCGAGCCGTTCGACTACCACGTGACCGACAGCTCGCCCGCGCTCGACTGGACGCCCGGCGGCGTCGTCCCGGCGCGGTTGTACGTGGTCCGGGTGCTTCGGGAGACCCCGCCGTCGTTCACCGGGATCCCGTACGACGTGGACGACCAGGACCGGACCGACCTGCCGGACCTCGGCGCCGACGAAGTCGGTGGCGACGTGATCGTCCACGGCGAGTGCTCGGCCAACTCGACCTCGGCCGGGCTCGCGTGCCTGGTCAAGACCGACTGCCCGCCGAACACCGGCCCGATCGCCCTCCGCGGCCAGTGTGTGTTCTAGTGCGGACGGTGGTGTTGTGGGTGGCCCTCGCCGCGCCGATCGCGGCCGAGCGGGTGGTGGACCTCGGCGCCGCGTTCGTCCGCGACGGCCTGCCCGTGACGGAGGTGCGGTGATGGA